>JAJRSQ010000067.1 GCA_024278725.1 Chloroflexota bacterium | reverse complement strand
TCATTATGTATACTTTTCTCCCATTTTCCTTGACAATTTCACATAACATGGTATCATAAAATTGCTAGCGCCCTTTTTGGAATACCCATTAGGGAGGAAACAGAACCATGCGACGGAGTCTATTTATCATCATTGGCGTTGTACTGGCAATTGTTGCCATTACAGCGATGATATTTGTGGTGCGGCAACAACGCAGCGCCCCCACAGAAACATCTGCAGAACAACCCGGACAGCAAGTTGAACCGACGGCTATCCCCATGAAAGAAGTCATCGTTGCCCGGCAACCGATTCCCCGTGGCGGCGAATTTTCCGCCGAATCGCTGGGGCGAACCGAATACCCTGAATCGAGCATCCCCCCCAACGCCATCGTCAACGAAGCGGAGACCATCGGCAAAATTGCCAACTCCGAAATCGTACAGGGGCAAATCATCGTTTACGATTTACTGCGCGACAAAGCCGGGGGTTCCACCGGCGCAGCCGCCTTCGACATTCCGCCGGGGCATGTGATGGTCGCCTTCCCCATCAACAAGCAAACCAGCGTCGCCTACGCCATTCAACCCGGCGATGTGGTTGATGTGCTGATGACCTTTTCGATTGTGGATTTAGACCCGGAATTTCAGACCATTCTGCCCAACAAATTCTCGTTCCTGTTGCAAGACAAACAAACCTCCGATACCGGGCAGGAAACCACGTCCGTCTCCCTCAGCCCCGCCATTGACAAAGGGCGGCTCAATATTGAAAACGAACTTTTCCCCGGTTTTGAATTCCCGCGGGAAGACCAACGCCCGCGCCGAGTTGCCCAACTGACCGTTCAACGCGCCAAAGTCATCAAAGTCGGGACGTTTTTAGAAGCCGACCAGCAACAGGCGCAGCCCGTCGCTCAGGGTGAACCGACCCCCACCCCGGTGCGCCCCGACATCGTTTCCATTGCCGTGACACCGCAAGACGCGCTGGTGCTGCTGTGGGCGCGACAATCGCAGGCGTATATGGAACTCGCCCTGCGCGCCGCCGGTGATGAGCAGGCGAACCACGCCACCGAAGCGGTGACACTGCAATACATGCTCACCCGCTTCAACATTGCCGTGCCGCCCAAACTGGAGTTTGGCATTGATAAATCGGATGGCGGTCTTTCCTCCACCACCACTGCACCCGCACCACAACCGGCAAATCAACAATAAAACACGTCGCCGCGTGTTTTCTTCCCTTACATAATTACTCAAACCGGGTATTGGTCAAACTCATGCTTGACGAAATACCCGGTTTTGCTAGAATCATACTATAACCGTTTTCCAATATTTTAGCGCACAGTGAGCGAACCTTATGGCAGGACTATCAGCCTCAACCAAAAAAAATGAAACCAATGGGGAAACCATCAAAGTTTTAATTGTTGACGACATCCCCGAAACCCGAGAAAACCTGCGGAAACTCCTCTTTTTTGAATCCGACATCGAAGTGGTTGGTGCGGCAACCAACGGGCAAGAAGGCGTTGATATGGCGAAGGAACTTCAGCCCGATGTGGTGTTGATGGACATTAATATGCCCGGTATGGACGGCATCAAAGCCAGCGAGCTGATTACCCGCAGCTCGCCCTACACACAGGTCATCATTATGTCCGTCCAAAGCGAAGCCGACTACCTGCGGCGTTCCATGCTCGCCGGTGCGCGCGAATTTCTCATCAAACCGTTCTCCGGCAACGAACTCATCACCAGCGTGCGGCGGGTGTACCAGCTCAGCGCGGAACAGCGCGAGCGGATGAGCTACACCCCGCAGCCCGGCGGCGGCACAGGTCCGCTCGTCGCGCCGGAAGAAACCGCCAACGGCAAAGTGATTTCCGTTTTCAGCCCCAAAGGGGGCGTGGGATGCAGCACGCTGGCAATCAATTTGGGCATTGCTATGACCAAAGGGGCAAAAGCCAGCGTCGTGCTGATTGACGCCAGCCTCCAATTCGGCGATATTTCCGTCCTGCTGAACACCCACCCCAAAACCACCATCGCCGATTTAGCGCCCAACGCCGAAGACCTGGACAACGAATTGGTGGAAAGCGTCCTCGTTTCAGACCGCACGGGGATGAAAGCCCTGCTGGCGCCGCCGCGCCCGGAAATGGCAGACCTCGTCACCCCCGACGCGCTCACCAAAATCATCGAAAAACTGCGCCAAACGTATGATGTCATCATCGTGGATATGTATAGCTCCCTGCAAGATACCGTCATCAGCGTGCTGGATGTTTCCGACCTGATTGTGCTGGTCACCACGCCGGAAATCCCCGCCATCAAAAGCGCGCGCCTCTTTTTTGAGGTCACGGAAGCGTTGGAATATCCGCGCGAAAAAATCTTTCTGGTGTTGAACAAAGCCAATCCGCGCATCGGTATTCGCGCGCAGGATATTGAATCAAGCATTAAATATCCGGTGCAGGCACAATTTCCGCTTGATGAACAAACATCGTTGCAAGCGGTCAATCAGGGCATCCCCTATGTTGCCGGGCAAAGCCACACCGAGCTTGCCAAATCTGTGGTCGCTTGTGCACAGCAAATATATCAGTTGGTTACCCAACCTGTCACACCCTAGACTGGTCACCATATAAAACCAGACCGGGAGTAAATTATGTCGCTTTTGAAACGAATTGAAAAAAATCAACGTCCCGTATCGCAATCATCGCGGTTGGAGGAGTTACACGCCAAACGCCCGCCATCGGTGCGGCAGAATCAACACACCATCGCCTCCATCAAAGAACGCATTCAAGATAAACTTTTGGCGGAACTTGACCCCCAAATGGACATCACCCAAACGGATGAAATTCGCCGCACGATGGAAGATATGTTCAATCAGATTCTATCCACCGAAGCCATCATCCTCAGCCGAACCGAACGGCAGCGATTGTTTGAGCAAATTGCCGCCGAAATTCTGGGCTTTGGACCGCTGGAACCCCTGCTGGCAGATGATACCGTCTCGGAAATTATGGTGAATGGTCCCAACCACATTTTTGTGGAAAAAAAGGGGCGACTCTCAAAGACCAATCTCAACTTTGAAAGCGACGACCACGTCTTGCGCATCATCGACCGCATCGTGTCTCCGTTGGGGCGGCGCATCGACGAAAGCCAACCGCTGGTGGATGCCCGCCTGCCCGACGGCTCGCGCGTGAATGCCATCATTCCCCCGCTGGCGCTGAACGGACCCACGCTGACCATCCGAAAGTTTTCCAAAACCCCGCTCACCATCGAAAATTTAATTCAATTCGGGTCAATCACCCCAGAATCCGCCGAATTTCTGCGAGCCTGCGTGCTGGCGCGGATGAATATCGTCGTTTCCGGTGGAACCGGCGCGGGGAAAACCACCCTGCTCAACATCTGCTCCAACTTCATCCCCGATGATGAACGCATTGTGACCATTGAAAACGCGGCGGAGCTGCAATTGGCGAAAGAACATGTCGTCACCCTGGAATCACGCCCGCCGAATATTGAGGGGAAAGGGGAAGTTTCCATCCGTGATTTGGTCATCAACAGCTTGCGAATGCGCCCCGACCGCATTGTGGTGGGGGAATGTCGCGGCGGCGAAGCGCTGGACATGTTGCAGGCGATGAACACCGGGCACGACGGCAGTTTGACCACTGCCCACGCCAACTCCCCGCGCGATGCCATCGCCCGTTTGGAAACGATGTGCCTGATGGCGGGGATGGAACTCCCCGTCCGCGCCATCCGCGAACAGATTGCTTCGGCGGTGGATGTCATCGTCCAGCAATCCCGTATGCGCGACGGCTCGCGGAAAATCATCAACATCACCGAAGTGCAGGGTATGGAAGGGGATGTGGTGGTGCTGTCTGATATTTTTGCGTTTGAACAACAGGGATTTGAGGGCGGGAAAGTCATCGGGCGGTTGAAACCCACCGGTCTGCGTCCCAAATTCATGGATAAAATCGAAGATGCGGGCATTCAACTTCCACCCAACATCTTTGGCGCGCGCGGAAGATTTTAAGCAGAGGGGATTATGAATCCAACGTTAATTGCATTGGGAATATTGTTGCTGGTCGCGCTGGGAATGCTGGTGTATGCGTTCAGCCGGGGCGATAGCGACAAAACCACAAAAGACCGGTTGAGCCAATTCGTGGGCGACATGGGGCAATCGGACTCGCAAGCGGAGCAGAAGGAAGATAAACGCGCGTCCTTCACCAAGCCCATTGATGAAGCCATCGAATCGCAGGGGTTTGCGCAAAAAATTCAAACGGAATTGGCGCAGGCAAACCTGAAAATCACCCCCACCGAATATATTTTGCTGGTTTTCATGAGCATCCTCAGCATGGGCGCGCTGGCATTTCTCATTTACCGCAACTTCCCGTTGACCCTCGCCGGTGCGATTGCCGGATTTTTTCTGCCCCGTATTTATTTAGGCTCGCGCAAACGCCGCCGATTGAAAGAATTCAACGACCAACTCGGTGATGCCATCAGCCTGATGGCAAACGGATTGCGGTCGGGATATTCCATTTTGCAGGCGATGGACAGCGTGGGGAACGAAATGCCCGACCCCATCGCGGAAGAATTCCAACGGGTGGTGCGGGAGGTGCAACTCGGCATTTCCAACGAACGCGCCATGAACAACATGGTGCGGCGCATCCCCAGCGACGACCTTGATTTGATGGTGACTGCCATCAATATCCAGCACGAAGTCGGCGGCAATCTGGCGGAAATTCTGGAAGTCATCTCATTCGTCATCCGCGAGCGGGTCAGAATTGCCGGGGAAATCAAAACGCTCACCGCGCAGGGGATGCTCAGCGGGTATATCATCTCGCTGTTGCCCATTGTGCTGAGCCTGTTGCTGTACGCCATGAACCATGAATACATCGGGCGTATGTTCCGCCCCTGTGAGGGCGCGTCGCCAACGGCTTGCCCCACCCAACCCTGCGGCTGGATTATGACCGGCGTCGGACTGTTTTTAATTGTGATTGGTTTTATCGCCATCCAAAAAGTGGTGCGGATTGAAATTTAATGGCATCCTGTCATACAGGGTGACTATTCAAGAGGGATTGTTATGGTTATAACCCCAACAATTTTAGTCATTGGCGGAATTATTATCGGCGCGATTGTGCTGCTGATTTTGGGCGTCATCTTCGTTCCCAAAACCGATTCCGGTGATGTGCAGGCACGCCTGGAAGAATA
>JAJRSQ010000066.1 GCA_024278725.1 Chloroflexota bacterium | reverse complement strand
TTCAAATTCCCCGTCACGGTGAGCACCGGGCTGGCAGGCGGCACAACCATCGAAAATACGACATCCGTGACCACCACCGAAGTGGTCGCGCCCGTCGTTGCCTCAACCGTGCTGACGGTGAACAATGTCGCGCCGGTAGCGCTGGATGATATGCCGGTGATATTGGAAGATACGCCGACAGTCTTCACCGTGCGGGACAATGATTTTGATTTGAATGGGGATGCACTGACTATATCGGCGGTGGGCACGCCCGATAACGGCGGCTCGGTGATGGGAAGCGAGTGGGCGATTGAGTATACTCCCGTTGCGAATTTCAACGGCACGGAAGTGTTCAGCTATACCGTTTGGGACGGCAGTTTGAGCGATACCGCCACGGTGACGGTGACGGTGACGCCGGTGAACGATGCCCCATCCTTCACCAAAGGGGGCGACCAATGGTTGCTGCAAACCGCCGGGGCGCAGACTTTTGCCGGTTGGGCAACGGGTATGTCGGTGGGACCGGCGGACGAAGCGGGGCAGGCGGCGACGTTCAACATCAGCACCGACCACCCCGAATTGTTTGCCGCACCCCCCGCCATTGATGCCGCGAGCGGCGATTTGACCTTCACTCCCGTTGCCACCATGAGCGGCACGGCAACGGTCACCGTCACCCTGAGCGACGACGGCGGCACGGCGAATGGCGGCGCGGATACGTCCGCCCCGCAGACGTTCACCATCACCATTGTGCCGGGCGATGTTTCCGGCGCGATTGACCCGGCGACGGGCGGCTCGCTGGTGTACGGCGACGGCACTGTGACCGCCACCGTGACCGCTCCCGGCGGCGCGGTCGGTGCGCCCACCACACTGGTTTTCGATGAAATTGCCGCCTCGACGCATCCTGCCTCCCCCGGTTTCACGTTTGCCGGGCGATTTTTCACCCTCAGCGCGTATCAAAATCAAGTTTTACAATCGAATTTTATCTTCAGCACGCCCATCACCCTGACGCTGGATTATACCGCCGCCGGGGTGCAATTCGCGGATGAAAATTCGCTGGAGGTGCGCTATTGGGATGGCTCGGCGTGGCGCACGGACGGTATCGCTATTGTTTCGCGCGATACGGTCAACCGCCGGGTGACGGTCACGCTCTCCCATCTGACCGAGTTTGCGCTGATGGGGCTTTCGCCCATTTTGAATATCGACACCGCCGTAACGGGAGCGGTCAGCCCGGTGGCGGGTGGCACACTGACCTACACCATCGTTTTGAGCAACAGCGGCGCGTTGACGGCGCACGGGGTGGCGATGAGCGATACCCTGCCGTCGGGCGTGCGTTTCGGCGGGTGGGTGCAGCAGGGGGCGGCATCGGTCGCCGGCGATACGGTTTCGTGGGGGGCGGGCGATATTATTTCCTTCACCGCCGTCACGGTTGCCTTCACCGCCACCATCACCGACGGGACACAATTTGCGGATAGCGCCATCACCAATACCGCCCGTTTCGTCTCCACCGATGCGGGGTCGGGGTCGAGCGCGGCGACAGTCGCCGTGGGGAGTATCAGTCGGGTTTATTTGCCGTTGATTGTGAAGTAGTTTTCTGTGGTCAGCCGTCAGCTATCAGCCATCAGCTATTGACCGCTGAACGCTGAAAACTGAAAGCTGAAAACTAAAAACCAACAGAGGTAAAGAATTATGAATCGTCAGCAGAAACGGATAATTGCGTCAGGTCTCGGTTTGATTTTGGGTGTGGTCATTGGCTTGGGCTGGATGCGGCAGTCGCAATCTGTGCCGCCTGCGCCGGTGGCGGAAACCAACCCGCTGCAAACCGCGTGGGATTTCAGCCGGACGGTAGGCACGTACACCTTCCGCGTTGAAGCCCGGCAAACGATGATTCCGCGTCCGTTGCCGTCCATGATTGGGCGAACCGGCGCGCTCATTGACCTGCACATCGAAGGGGATGTCAACCTGCCCGATGAGACCAAACTCACCATGAGTGTGGATGGAGCGGGCTTGGATTCCACCCCGATTTCGCTGGTGCAAAACGGCACGCAAACCTATCTGTTGAAGAATGGCGAAAAGACACCCGTCCGCAATAACCCGGCGGCGATTGCCTCGCCCACGGGCGATTATCTGAGCTATCTGGCGGCGGCGGAGAATATCCAACCCTGTGCGGTGGATGGCGCGCCCCTGCCGGGGACATCTGCCTGCTACACCTATCGCATCAACGGGCAGAAATACGCGGCGTATGTGCGCGATAAAATCAAAGCGGAACTGGACGCGAATCCGGCGCTGCTGCCGCCCGGCGTGCAAGCGAATCCGCAAGTGTCGCCGGAACTGATGAAGATGAGCGGGCAGGGCAAGGTGTGGCTCGATGCGGACAATCTGCCGGTGCGCATGACGGTTGACATGATGATGCCGGAAATTGACCCGGCGTATGATGCCAAAGTGAAGATGGTCATTGATTACACCTTCGATGCAGTGGCGGTTGAGCAGGCGAAAGAGATTGCCGCTCGAACGCCATTTGCGGGGTTGGGGGGCGGCGCGCTCCCCGATATGTCCGGCTTTCTGATGTTCGGGATTGCATTGATTCCCTTCGGGCTACTGGTGATTTTCCAGCGTCGAAAGTGGATGTACAGCCTTGTGGTGACGGGCGTCATCTTCAGCATGGTGTCGGTGCCGCTGGTGCAAGCCGCGTCCTACACCCGCTTTTTTGACCGGCAGGCGCAAGCCGCCGACGCCTCGCAGATATTTGCCGAAACGCTCACCCCGTCGGTGGAAGAACCGGCGTCGCCCCCCGCCGCGCCGGTGCAGCCCCTTTCGCCGCGCGAGCAGATGCAGCTCGCCGCGCAATCTTTCCCGGATGCCTATTGCGGTAAAGGCGGCAATGGCGACACCGACGGCGACGGACTGTCGGATGCCGCCGAATACTGCCTCGGCACCGACTCGAAATCGCTGGACACCGATTACGATTTGATTCCCGATGATGCGGAAGTAAATGGGGCGCAGATACCGGTGATAAAAAACGGAACGACCATCACCGAAACATGGTACACCGACCCCGCCAACCCCGACAGCAACGGCGACGGTCGCACCGACCATGACGAATGGGCGATGGCAGACGGCGGCGCATCCCTCAACTGGGATTTGGATGAAGACGGCGTGCCAAACCTGTGGGACTTCGATGATGATGGCGACGGCGTACCGGACGCGCGCGACATTTCACCGGCATCGTACACCTCGTTCATCACCACCACCAAAACCGCCACCGATACTTTCTTCAACCTGACCGACAGCTACGACGGCTACGTTTATGTGAATTTGCAAATTCAGCCGAAGGACAAAGACCATCTGCGCTATGGAACGACCCCGTTGGATTGGGGGTACGACAAACAAGGGCAGATGCAGGATATAAACAATTCAACTGAAGATATTCAGCTCATTCCGGTGTTGTCCGTGCAGACCAATGTAGTTCCTGACAGCGACTTGGCGCAAAAATATAGCGTCACCGTCCTGAAAGACACCGACGGTGACGGCTATAGCGAAATGACCATTCCTTTGGGCATAGTGGGTGACAATGGCGCCAGCGTGGAAGCGTTCTCTGCGCGGGTTGTGTATGGTCCCTCTGCACTGAAAAATTTGGATGCCAAAGGGGTGATTTGGAAAGATGCCCGTCTCATGTGGATGGTGCAGGGCAAAGTAGATACTGAAAATAAAGACGGTAAAGTTACCGAAAATACATCCGTGTTGCAAACTTATGTTGAACCCGCTTTCCGTGTGACCGGTATGAGCGTCACCAAAAGCGGTCCTATGCGCGCCGCCATTTTGGGCACGCCCGATTCTCCCAATGATGACCGCCAATTGTTCCAATTGCTCTTCGGGTTGAGCAGTACCTTTTTAACCCACCAACAACCCGATTTGGATGAAATTAAAACTCGCTTCAGCGGCACTAACACCCCCATCGAGCAAAAATGGGGCGTGACCACCACCGTTGCCATTGATTTGCCCGCCACCCCGGATGCGCATCAGGATGCGGGTATTGCCGCCCTCAACGAGCGAATCGATACATTTATCAGCGACCACTATTCCGGCATCACCAACACCGTTATCATCGCCAGTGAAACCAGCAGCGGCGGGCAGAACATGGATGCCTTCGTCTCCACAAAAACGCCCGTGCAAATTTCATCAAAGCTGGCAATTAATCTGAACGATATTGCATTGGCTACGCAACGCACGTTGAGCATCAATATGCGCAAGGGTTTCCGTCCCCTGCTGGACAATGAATTGGCGGTTGAGGCGATGAATCGAAACCGCACCGCCATTGAAACTGCGGTCTCGGATTTGAATGACCAATATCCGGGCATAACCGCCTCCCAACTTCTAGCCCTGACGGTGGCAACATATGCGACTTGGGAGGGAGGTATTTCTCGCGTCTTGACGTTGGACGGAAAAACCACCGTGTCGAACAGCCAATCGGATGCGGATGTATACAAAAGAGTGCTGACAAATCCCCGTGACCGTTACCAAGACCCGACGAATATCCGCACGTTGCCCGGCTATTTGGTGGAAGTCGGGCGCTTGGGGCGTGAAGGCGGCGGGTTGAGTTTCAGCGGCAGCGCTGTTTGGCAATACTTGCATGCCAACACCACCGAAGCGGATACCATCGGGTTTACGTTTGGAACGGCAAAATTCTTCACCAAACTTGACGCTGTGATAAGGGGCGCGGCGTACAATGGAGATTTAACAAATAATTCTCAGATTTCCAATGACCAATGGGCGAAAATTAAATCTCAATCAACCTTCTCCCGAAAAATTTCCTTTTCTGCTAAAGCCACCAGTCTGCGTGCGACAGCAAAAGTTATCGGGAAAATAAAAAATATTTATGGCGCCGGTTTAACCGTCAAAGATGCGGTTGAAAATTCTTATAAAGGATTTAAAAACGCGGCTAAGCTGCTAAAAAAGACCGGCAAAACGGTAGGGAAAGCATTAGAAGCATCGTCTGCTGCGACCAAAGCGGCAAAAGCAGTCAGCGGCGTAGAAAAATTTGGAGAAAACCTGAAGGGCAAGTTTGGCTTGGTGACACTTGCCTTGGATATAGGTTTTTCCGTTGTGATGTTTGTTGTTGCCGGGGATTTTTCCGCGAAGGCATTTGCCATGCTGGCTGCCCAAATCATCTTTGCGATTATAATGTACCTGGTTAGCGCCATCCCCCCGTGGATTGGAACCGCCATTGCTCTTATCGTGGGGCTGATTGACTTATTCCTCTGGATATTCGGCTCGAAGTTCTCCATATCCGGTTGGGTGACGGAGAAAATCGCGGCGACATTCTATAATGAAATACCTTTGACCAAACTGGGAACCTTTACCCTGCTGGGACGCGGAATGACGCTGGTTAATTCTGATTTGGGATATGTGACCGGCAACCGGTTGGTTTTCACCGACACATTTTCAGGAAGTATTCAAATTGTCACTGATACATTGGATTCTTCCTCCAATCTAGTGAGTTATGCGGTGAATCCAATAAGCTTTATGATGCGCATGGTCACGCCCAATTCAACATTGCTGCGAAAAAGCTGGATTTGCGGTACGTTTCTCATCCCGAAAAAGAATTTCACGTGGAGTGACAAGGGATTAAATACGGCAGGAAATGCTTGCCCGCCCAAACACCCCAATTATTTCAAGAACATACCTGTATTTGGGGTGAATGAATGGACATATCAAAATCCAATGACCCTCACCCTGAAGTTTCCGGAAGCCCGGAGCAATGTCAGGATACCCTTGCAACTGAGAATCATGGTGCAAACGGTCAACCAAAAAACAGGGTTTTTTGGCAACGGGTACAAATCACAAACGCTTACCCTCCCCGATGATATGCCCGACAAAGATAAAAAGAATATGCCGCCGGAAGATATTTATCTGGATATTCTGCCCGCAACCCTGGATGGTTTATGGACATGGAAAGATAGGCTCATTGTCAACCGTGACCCGGACGGCGACGGTATGACCACCGAAGATGAAATCACCGCCCGGTTGGGGGCAGGTGCTTACAAGGAAATCTATGACTATATTGTGCCGCCGAGTTTGCCCGGACTCAATGAATTCGATTTACTAAGATTCCTGGCGAACTGGGATAGCGCTGAAATTTTTATACCCAGCACCACACAACATATTTGCGCCATGCACGCCGAATGGGCAAGTTTATGCGATGCCAACAGTTCCCCCTTCTGGCTGAAATGGGACAGCGACGGCGACGGGCTTTCCGACAAGTTTGAATACGACAATAGCGGCAAACTCGGTACGGATGCCACCAAATACGACACCGACGGCGACGGACTGAGCGACGGCTTGGAACTCGCTATCGGCACCAGCATTAAAGACAAAGACTCCGACGCCGACGGGCTTCCGGACGGCGTGGAAGTCTATCACGTCAGCAACGGGCAGTTGACCGGCGGCTGGGTTATTTCCGTGACCAAAGTCGGTGAATTTGCCCCCTCTGTTCCCGTCCGCGTTTTCTCCGACCCGCTGAAAAAAGATACCGACGGCGACGGCATCACCGATGCCGCCGAAAAGACGCTCGGCACCAGCCCCACCGCTTTCAACCGCGCCCCCCAAATCCGCCTCACCGCCGACCCGGTGAACACCAGCCCCGGCGGGGTGACGGCGATGTACCTCAAACCGGGCGACCCGTACACCCTCACCGTCAATATCGATGTCTTCCCGCCCTTCACCACCTCTGAAACATTATCGCTGCAATTGCCGACAAATGTCCTCAGTCCCGAACCCCAAACGCCCGGCTTGAGCGGTTCGCGCGGTATTCCCAACATCGGCGATACGGATACCCCCAGTTGGTCATTTGCCAATCAGGTTTTGCAGCCGGGCTATTATGAATACGGAACCAGCAAAGGCTACGCCGCATATCTGACATCCTCCGATGTGGGCACGGCGACGTTGACCCTCCCCTTCCGCGGCAGTACGTTGCAGGATTCGCAGCGCATTGTGGTGGATGCCGAAAAACCGACCTTCCGCATGCTCAAACCCCGCACGGGGCAACTCATCGGCGGCGGCGTGACCGATTACGTCATCGGCGGCTATTCGGACGATGTGACCACTTGGGTTGACCATATTGAGATGAATGTTCCCGGTTTGGGTTGGCAAACCGTTGCCTCGCGCAGTGCGGGCGACGACCTCAGCCCGTGGGCATACACCTGGAATCTACCATCCGATGGCGTGTACACCCTGCAAGGCTATTCGCAGGATTTTGTGGGCAACAATTCCTATGTTGATTCGGTGAATGTGATGGTGGACAATACTGCCCCCTCCGTCACCGTTAATCTGACCGACGGCACGGTGTACGGACCGCCCAAAGGGAGCGATGTCATCACCATCACCCTGAGCGGAACCGCCAACGACAACTATTCCGGGCTGACGCGGGTGCAAATCAGCACCGATGACGGTCCGTGGCGGGAAGTGTGGCGGCTGGAAGATGCCACCACCACCAATACCACCTATTCGACGTTTAACAGCACTTTTGCCAACATCCCCACCGGCGCGACGTGGAATGCGGTGTGGACGCTGCCGAACATCAAGAGCGTGCAGGGGTATCATAGTGTGCGCATCCGCGCCTTTGATAAAGCGGGTAACCAACCGCAAATTCTGGAGCGCAACATCATTGTGGATGTGTTGCCGCCCACCAGCGAACTGACCAACCGCGCCTATCTCTACAATCCCCCGCACATCCCGGCGAATGTGTCCCGCACTTTTGACGGCGTGGCGAATGATGTGGGCAACGTCCCGCAGCCATCCCGCCCCGCCGAGTTGGCGGGCACGCTGGACGCGCTGAACGATGCCACCATCTGGCTCGGCTTCGATTCCATCACCGAAGATGACGGCGGCGTGAATGTGCAGTGGATTGGCGATTTCAACGGCGACCGCCGCAAAGACCTGCTGGTCGGATTGCCTGCCGCTGCCGGCGGCAACGGGCGGGTGTCCATTGTTTACGGGCGCGCCGGTGATTGGGCATCCCCCAACGCGCGGGAACTGCTGGCGAACAGCCAAACGTCGTTTGTGGGTATTTCCGGCGCCGGAATCGGCTTGAGTGCCATGCCGGCGGGTGACTTCAACGGCGACGGGCGGGCTGATATGCTCATCGGCGACCCGGCGAACAATCGGGTGTTCCTGATATTCGGGCAGCCGGTTTATATGGGGAAAAATGTGCCGCTCAGCGGTGCGAAGAAACGGATGTGGGTGGTACTGACCCCGCCCGCCGGGGAACAAATCGGCAACGTGGTCGCTCCCGCCGGGGATGTGAACGGCGACGGCTACGCCGATGTTCTCATCGGCACGACGGGCGTATCCGGCAACACCTATCTGGTGGGGGGCGAAGCGGTTCCCGCTTGGGAAACGATGCCGCTCGACAAATATGCGATGCTGAAAATCAGCAGCACCCCGAATGCCAAATTATCGGTGGCGGGTGATTTGGACGGCGACTTCCGCGATGAATTTGCCATCAGCACGGGCAATACCCTCTACCTCTTCC
>JAJRSQ010000065.1 GCA_024278725.1 Chloroflexota bacterium | reverse complement strand
CCGACGCTTCATTCATCGCCGTGGCGGGCGACGGCAACACCCTGGCAGACAACCCGCTGCAGGTGGTGATTTACCCCACCGCGACGCCATCGCCCACGGCAACCCCTCTTCCCACCGACACCCCCGTGCCGACCCCGGCAGACCCGTCGCAACCGACGGCAACCCCCGCCCCCACCGCGCCCCCATCGCCCACCGCAACCCCCAACCCGTTTCCGCCCGCGCAATCGCCGCCCACGCGCATCGTCGCGCCCGCCATCGGGCTGGACAGCTCGGTGGTGGAAGTAGGATGGCATCAGGAAACGGTCAACGGGCAAAGCGTCAGCGTGTGGGATGTGGCGGAATACGCCGCCGGATGGCACAAAAATTCGGCGTTGCCGGGGCAACAGGGCAATATTGTGCTATCGGGACACAACAACGTCAAAGGGGAAGTCTTCCGCTATCTCTCGGATTTGGAGCCGGGCGACCGCATCACCCTGTACGCCGATGGTCGCCCCTACGAATACAAAGTTGACGAAAGTTTCATCGTCAAAGATTTGGGAGAGCCGCCGGAAGTGCGCCGCCAAAATGCGCGGTGGATTGGACCCTTCGACGACCAGCGGCTCACGCTGGTGTCATGCTGGCCCTACACCGGCAACGCCTACCGGGTCATCATCATCGCCAGACCGGTGAAATAGTTTTCAGCTGTCAGTTGTCAGCTTTTAGTGGTCACGCTTCGCTATCGGCTGATGACTGACGGCTGTTTGGCGACCTCCAGCCCGAATAATTATCATGATTTTTTCAAAAACCCCGCAGAGTTGGAAAATTCGACCATCTGGAGTAAAATATCGCCACTAAATAAACGAGGCATTCAGCTATGTTTTTCTGGCAAAAACCGAAACGAACATCCGATATTTTGTGGCTCGACTTGGGCGACCTGGGCGATTTGGTTCATCCCAATGGACCGCATGAGCAGTGGCAAGACCACGGCTTGGGGCTGTTGCGCACCATCATGCACCAAAACGGAATGATGACCGACATCGCTTCCACCCGGCGACTCACCGATTGGAAACAACTTTACCGGCAGGTGGAAGGATACAAAACCCTGCTGATGAATATTCGGAGTTACACGTTCCCCGTGGCGCAGAAAGCCGCAAAAATTTTCAAGGAAGTCAATCCCGACAGTTGGGTGATTGTGGGCGGCATGCACGCCACAGTTGCCGCCGAGGAACTTCTGGAAATCCCTTCTTTTGACCGGGTAGTGCAGGGACCCGGCGAAAAAATCATTCTGGACATTGTGCGCGACCCCGCCGCCTTCGAGCGGCTGACCGTCGCGGTGGGCGCGAAATCAATGGCGGAGTGGCCCCAAATTGACCGCACACTGTGGCCCCAACCGCACCGTCACCTGCGAAAAAGTTTCAACTACCCCATGGAACCGGAATGCGGCTGGGGTCCCGCGCCCGTCGCCACCATCATCACCAGCCGGGTGTGCCCGTGGCAATGCGCTTTCTGCAACGAAAATTCATACATCCCCAATATGGGACGTCGCCCGGTGGAAATGGTGATTGACGAACTGAATTATCTTGACCGGAAATACGGCGTCGGTTCCATCGTCATTCATGATTCGATGTTCTTCCAGCACCCCAAATGGCTGGAGGAATGGATTGAAAAATATCCGCGCAAAGCGAACAAAACGTGGCGCTATTGGGCGGCGGGTCGCTCGGACACCATCCGGCAGTGGCCCGAATTGTTCACCGCGCTGGTGAAAGAAACCAACTGGGATACCATTTCCATCGGCTTTGAAAGCGGCAGCGACCGCATGCTGCGTCTGCTGAACAAAGAATGCACGGAAGAAGACAACTATTTCGCCATTGATTTAATCAACAAACTGGGGGAAGAGATGGAGCGCGAAGGACGCAAGCCGCCGATGTTCTGGGCAAATATCATGCTCGGCATTCCCGGAGAAACCCGCGAGGACGCTTTCAAAACCATCCGCATGCTCAAGTCTATGAAATATGTTTTCCCCTCAATTTCCTATTATGCCCCCTACCCCGGTTCGGCACTGGGCTACCAACTCATCGCCGAAGGGAAGAGCATGATGTCCAAAGACAATTATCACCGCTTCCCCGGCGATGAAAAAGTGAAGGGCGTGGACTATCAATTTTACCGCGAACTATTGGCGGGCAAATATGACGACGAAGTGAACAAAGGTCTGGCAGATTATCAGGCGCGGCAAAAATCAGGGATTTTCTCGGAGGCGCTGGTAAAAGCATGAGCAGTTTCAGCAATCCCCACTATATGTATTTGTTCAAATTGAAAAACGGAAAACAGAAGCTGGCATACGGCAACACGCCGGAAGACGCGCTGGAAATTCTGAGCGCCCGGCTCACGGATGAAGAAATGGCGGAAATTATCCGCGATGATTACATCAAAATTTCGCAGCGGAAGTTGCAAAAGTATGTTCACAACCTCGGTTGACCCAGTACCATGTACCTATAAGTACATATACGATGTACATAAAAAAGCGTATTAGTGCGAAAAATTGATGGTGCTGTTTCTGAAGAAATCTCACAAAACGTTGCTGAAAAAACTTGCCGCCGGAGACACCCTCCGCTCGCACCGCACGCTGGACGGGGAGAAAAGCTACCGCCTGCACACGCTGACGGGGCGCACCGAGCCGGTGCCATCGAAGGTGGTGCGGGCGTTGTCGCGCGGCGGATTCATCGCCAGCAACCAGAAGTTTCCGGTGGCAACTTTTTTGCTCACCCCAAAAGGTCGGGCTGCCATTGGCATCAAAAACGGCGAGCCGCCGCCCGCCGTCAGACCATCAGAATAATTTGTCCAGATACTGCCCCGCCCCAATGGCAACACTCCCCACAAAAATCATTATCAACAAAAATGATGTCGCCTGATTTTCCGATGAAACCGGGTCAGGCGCAGGTTTGTCGCTGTTGTACCGCAGACGGGTGAGCGCCTCAAATGTCTTTTGCCCCCCGACGAGGCTGTACATGCCCAGCACCAACGCTGCCGCCCCGGCAATGCCCAACCCGACCGAAAAATTGTGCCACGACCATTCGCCGGACGCGCGCACCGAAAGGGCAACCAGCCCGACCAGCCCGGCTTCGGTGAGCACTGCGACGGCTAAAAACCGTCTGAATTTTTTTAGTTCGGATTTCCAGTTCATACCGGTTTAAATCATCGGGTCAGGGTATCCACCGAAACTTTTGCCAGCGTGGGAACATGCAACACCATGTTGGCGTAGCTGGCATTTGCCATCGGACAGGCACATTCGCCGTTGCGGATGCTGCGCCGCATCGCCGCCATTTCGGGGCTGCGCCAAATGGGGCGCAAATCGTAATTCGTGTCGCGGAGGTTGCCCACCCCTTCGGCGCGGATGCAACAGCTCCACACGTCGCCATTGGGGGCGATTTGGCAACTTGCCCAACCGGCGTAACACGGAATCACCTGCCGGTGTTCAAAAAGGGTTTGTTTGGCTAATTGATAGTATTGCGCCCGAAACGATTGTGTCAATTTTGCCAACCCTTTTACGGGGCGTTCCTTGGCTTTTGCGCTCAAAAAATCGGCGATGGGGGCGTATTTTTGCGCCATCGGGGTGATGCCCCAGCCCACCGTGTCGAGTTCCACCCGTTCTTCCGCAATTTCGGTGATGAAACTGTCCTGCTCCAGAAATTGCAACCCTTCATAAATTTCAAAGAATTGGTCAATATTGAAGTTTGAAATGACGGTATGAGTGGTCAGCACCAGATTTTTGTGTTCTTTTTGCAGGCGTTTCAGTTCCTGCCACGTTTGCATGGCTTTTTTCCAGTTGCCCGGAACCATGCGGATGGCATCGTGCGCCTCTTCCAGCGCGTCCAAACTCAAATTAATGCCGATTTGCGATTTCGGCGCGCCGGCACAAATGCGGTCAACCTGCTCCACAATTCGGCGGGTGAGGATGCCGTTGGTGGGGATGGTGATGACCGCCGGGCGGGCGTGCCGGTACGCGGAGAGCGCCATTTCGGCGGTGTCTTTGCGCAAAAAGGGTTCGCCGCCGGTGAAGGTGTAATAGAGCGGCGCGCGCCCGATGTTGGCGAAAATTTTGTCCCATTCCTCCAGCGTCAGGTCGTCGTTGGGTTTGCGCCACACGTCGCAGGTCTGGCACTTGGAATTACAGCGATAGCTCACGCTGACCACGACGCTGAACGGCATCATGTGCGGGAATCCGAATTTTCGATAGCTCCAGTAGAGGGGAATTTTGGGTAAAAGTCCCAGCATAATTGCTGTATTCCTTTGAAAACGTGAAACGTGATGCGTGAAACTTGCCCCACACATCACGTTTCACGCATCACGCGGTCAATTTAATTCGCCGTGGGGGCGACATCTCGCTTGCCGATGCCCGCCAGCATGCTGAGCGCGGTTTGGGCGTAATACGGGAAACGCGCCCAAGTATCTTTGCGGGTGGCAATTCGCAAAACCCGTTTGGGGCGCAGGTAAAACCGCCGATGCGCCTCGTGCCATTTGCGCTCCACCACTTCCGCATCCAAACCGCCATACGAAAAGAGCGCCTTGTCTTCCTGAATGGCGAGCTTGTCCCAGTTGCCCGGTTCGACCAAGCCTTCACGCTGCAACATGTCCCACATTTCCGTGCCGGGGTACGGCGTTGCCATCAAAAAGTGCGCCAAATCCGGGTCAAGTTCAAGGGCGAGGCGGGTGGTTTTTTCCATCGATTCTTCGGTTTCGCCGGGCATACCGTAAATGAAGAAGCCCATCGTTTGCAGTTTGGCGGCTTTTGCCCATTTGATGGCGTTGCGCACCATATCTACCGTCTGCCCTTTTTTGATGACCTTCCGCAAAACGGCGTCATCTCCGCTTTCAATGCCGAAGCCCACCCGCTTGCATCCGGCGGCTTTCATCATTTTAAAGAGTTCGGCATCGGTGTTGTTCACTTTCATGCCATGAATGGTGACCCACGGGACATGGTTCAATTTATTGTCAATCAATGCCTGACACAGCTCTTTGGCGCGGTCACGGTCAAGATTCCAGATGTCATCCGTCACGCCGATTTCCGTCGCGCCCAAATCTTCCACCAGCCAGCGCCATTCGGCGATGACGTTTGCCACGCTGCGCCCGCGCCATGTATCGCCGGTGATGGGCTTGGAGCAATAAGTGCATTTGTACGGGCATCCCCGGCTGGTGACGATGGTGTACGCGCGCGCATTGGGGTTCAATCCATCGGTGAGCGGGTTGAGGTTGGTGTAACGGTCTATTTTGAAAAGATGATGCGCGGGGAACGGAATCGCGTCCAAATCCTGAGCCAGCGGTCGGTCGGGGTTGTGTTGAATTTTTCCGGCTTCATCGCGCCATGAAAGCCCGAAGATGTTGCCCATGTGCGCTTTTTGGAAGAGGCGGGGTTGGTTCCCTTCTTGAATGATGCCGCTATCTTTTTCCAGCGCCGCCAGAATTTCGATGATGGTGACTTCGGCTTCACCGCGCACCACCAAATCCACCGCCGGTTGCTCCATCGATTCATGGGGCATAAGGGTGAGATGCGGTCCCCCCAGAATGGTAATCGCCCCGGATTTTTTGGCGGTCTCAGCCTGTTTCCACGCGCTGGGAATGAGCGGGGTGGGCGCGGAAATGCCCACCACGTCGTATGTTTCGCGCCGGATGTGCTGCTCGAAGGTTTCAAACGCTTCTTCGACCGCCGCATCCCAGATGGTCACGTCGTACCCGTGCGCCAGCAACGCCCCCGCCAGATAGCCCAATCCCATATGGATGTGTTTGCGGCTATTCCAAACGCCGGATTCCGGGCTGGCAAGCAAAATTCGCATAAATCCCCCTAAATGCCCGCTTCGGATTGAATTGCTTTTTTCAGCTCGGTTTTTTCTTTGGACGGGAAGATGGTTTTCCACGCAACTTTGAAGGTGCGCTTCCAGTTAATCCAGAAATCTTTGCGCATCAGGGTCATTAAAATGCGGTGCGGACGCAGGTAGAAACGCCGGTAGGCTTCTTTCCATTTTCGCTCAATCATTTCGGCGGGCATGCCGGGCATTTCATACCGCGCGCGCCCGTCGAAGAAAACGTAATCTTCCCAACTGTTGAGCAGCAATTTCCCCTGCCGTTTGGCAATTTCATACACCTTTGTGCCGGGGTACGGGGTCATCATGCTGAAGTTGGCAATGAGCGGGTCAACTTCGCAGGCGAATTTGATGGTTTCTTCCATGCTTTCTTCGGTTTCACCGGGCAAGCCGATGATGAAAAAGCCGATAGTTTCCAGCCCGACGGCTTTGGCGTTTTTGAACGCCTGCCGGATGGTATCGTGGTCAATTTTCTTGTCGATGGAGAGGAGCACGTCCGGGTCGCCGCTTTCCACCCCGAAGGCGGTGCGCTTCAGCCCGGCGGCTTTCATGCGCGCCAGCACTTCTTTCGTCGCCAAATTGGCGCGGATGCCGTTGACAAAAATCCACGGGATATGATTGAGGTTGTTTTCAATCAGCAAATCGGAGATTTGGAGCATCCGGTTCATGTCAATATTGGCGCTATCGTCCAGCAACCCGATTTCCTGCGCGCCCAAATCTTCCACCAGATGCCGCCATTCCGCCAGCACATTTTCCGGGGAACGCGCCCGCCATTTGACCGGCATGATGCTCTGCGAGCAGAAGGTGCAGCGGTACGGGCATCCGCGCGAGGTCATGATGGAGAACGATTTCGAGCCGTCAATGGCGTCGGTGGCGGGTTGGAGGTTGGTGTAGCGATCCATTTTGAAAAGATGGTAGGCGGGCCACGGCAGGGTGTCCAAATCGGCAACGGGGGGATGGTCGGGGTTGCTGTGTTCCTCGCCGTCGCTGGTGTGGTAGGTGATGCCCAAAATTCCGGAGAGTTCGGGGTTTTGCGGGTCGAGCAACTCGGCGGGGCTGAAGTTGGGATTGCCTTTTTTCAGCCGTTCAATCAGCGCGCACAGTTTGAGCCACGCCGGTTCGCCTTCGCCGCGCACCACAATGTCCACTTCGGGGCGGCGGGTACTCTCGGAGGGCATTACGGAAACGTGGGGACCACCGAGAATGACGGGCACATCCATGATGCTTTTGATGGCGCGAGCGGTGCGCCACGCCTGCATCACTTGCGGCGTATTGGCGGTAATCCCCACCAAGTCCGGTTTAAATCGCGACACCGCATCGGTGACGGATTCATCTTCCACGTCCGCATCGAAGATCATTGTTTCGTAACCGGCTTCTTCTGAGACTGCCCCCAGATACGCCAAGCCCAAATGGGGCGAGGTGCGGGTGTCAATCGGTAATCGGAATTTTGGGTTTATCAACATTACACGCATAAGTTTTTCACTTCTCCTAAAATCAAGCTCTCGTGTCTTTGTTTTGGTAGTATAGTGTTGTTCAAACACATTTACATCAGCGATATAGCGTATTTTATTGCGTCCGCCCGGACACAATAAACAACACAAATGCCAGACGCTATCTGGCACTTATCTTTTTTCGCCGCCTTTCAGTCAGAAAAAGGGCAAACGAAAATCGCATGCCCTTTTCCACATTGAAGGTTGCATCGCTTCAATTATATGCAATTGAAATAAATAAACAAAGCTGCACCACCAAAGACGTTAACAGCTGCAAGATTGTCCTTGTTCACCGGCTTCTGTTTTGAATGAGCTGCCACATGAGCAGGTTTGCACCGCATTCGGGTTCTCGATGCGGAAACCGCCGCCCATCAGGCTGTCCATATAATCTATAGTTGCCCCGGAAATATAGTCGATGCTGGCGGGGTCAACCACAACTTTCAACCCCTGCGCCTCGAAAACCCGGTCGGTGGATTCCGGCGCGGCGGCGAAGGTCATACCATAGCTCAACCCGGAGCAACCGCCCCCGGAAACGAACACACGCAAAGCGTGGTCGGTGATGTTTTTTTCGGTCATAATTGCCTGCAAGCGCTCGGAGGCTGTTTTGGTAATGGTAATCATGAAATGTCTCCCCTTTACCCATTAAAATTGTGTCCATATTGTACTCTCCCCAATATTTTTTGTCAAAAATACTTTGTTTATTACAGAAATGATTTTATTTCAACACGGAATGTTACCGCTTCCGGGGCGCATATGTTATAATCTTCGTCGAAAGGGATACGGTAAAATATGTCACCAAAATTGAAGGGGATTCTGCTCACATTACTCTCGGCGGCAATGGTATCCGTCACATTCATCGCCAGCAAACAAGCCCTGAACGAGCTGACACCGCTCGGTTTCACGCCAATTTGGTTCGGCATCGCTTCGCTGTGGGGGCTGATGTTCCACGCCACCCTGCCGAACCGCGCACCGTTGGCATCGCTGCGCCCACACCTGCGCCCGTTGATTCTCATCGGTGTGACCAGCAGCGCCGCCAACTATTTCTTCTTCACCGCCATCAAAATCGGCGACCCGACGGTGGTCTCTTTTTTCAGCCGGAGCGAAACCATCTTCAGCCTGTCGTGGGGCGTATTTTTGCTGAAAGAACGGCTCACCGGCAGGCAGTGGCTCGGGGCGGCAATTGCCGTACTCGGCGCGGGATTGATGACCTACAAAGGCGGCTCGCTCATTCTTTCGGTGCTGATGCTGGCGCTGGTGAGCAACTTTTTCAACTCACTCACCAGCCTCATCGCCAAAATGAACGTGAAAAATCTGCCCCCGAATGTGCTGGGGCTGGCGCGTACCATCGGGTTGACGGTCATCATGGGCGCTATCGCGCTGGCAACCGGCGAACTGACCGTGCCCAGCACCCCCACCCTGTTGTGGATGGTGGGCGGCTCGTTTTTCGGACCCTTTCTCAGTTTCGTTTTGTACTTCAACGGGTTAAAATGGGTGGACATGAGTCAGGCGTCCATCATTCGCGCCACCCAACCGCTTTTTGTGGCGGCGTACAGTTTGGCGCTGTTCGGCAGCCTCATCCGCCCGCTTCAACTCGCCGGCGGTTTGATAATTCTGGCGGGGGTGATGTTCATGCTTTCGGCGGGGAGCAACAAGTTGATTTCATCCCTCACCAACCCGTTGATGATGTTCCGGAAAAACGGCAAGTAGCTAAAAAGCAAACGGTATGAAGCAAGTAAATTCAGGAGAAGTTTATGTCCACCCCAAACCCCTTCCTCGCCACCGACCAAAAAATGGTGGGTGATATTTACACCGGCACGGAAGTGATGGATAATCTCACCATCCTGTGCGATGATTTCGGCTCGCGCTTCGGCGGCACACCCGGCGAAAAACAAGCGGCGGATTTTCTGGCGCAAAAAATGCGCAACTATGGCTTGCGGGATGTCCATCTGGAGCCGGTGGCATATCTGGGCTGGCGGCGCGGCGCGGCGACGCTGGAAATCATCCATCCATTCCAAAAAAGCATCCCCTGCATCAGCCTGCCCCATTCACCGGCGGCGACGGTGGAAGCCAAGCTCATCAACATGGGCGACGGCGCACCCGCCGATTTTGACGCCCGCGCGGCAGATATTGCGGGGAAAATTGTGCTGACCAGCAGTGTGGTTTCGCCGAATAATTCCACCCGCTGGATTCATCGCAATGAAAAATACGGGCGCAGTATGCTGGCGGGCGCGACGGCATTCATTTTCGCCAACCATTATCCGGCATATGGACCCGCCACCGGCGGCATCGGCTACAAAGGGCGCGCGGGCAAAATTCCGGGCATTTCCGTTTCAAAGGAAGATGGTGATTTTCTGCGGCGTATGCTCAAGCGGCACGGCGAACTCACTTTGCGCATCACCACCACTGACGAGCTTTTTCCGGCGACCTCGTGGAACGTGATTGGCGACTTGCCGGGCAGTGACCATCCCGCTGAAATTGTGATGGCGGGCAGCCATTACGACGGGCACGACATCGCGCAGGGCGCGGAAGACCCCGCCAGCGGCACGGTCTCGGTGCTGGAAACGGCGCGGGTGCTGGCGAAATATGCTCATCCCCTGCCCCGCACCGTGCGTTTCGCGTTTTGGGGCATTGAAGAAATCGGGCTGCTCGGCTCGAAGGCGTATGCCCGGGCGCACGCCGATGAACTTTCGGCGATTCGCTTATATTTGAATATGGATGCGGCGGGTGCGGTGCAGAATCGGGGCATCAATTTAAATATGTGGGATGACCTTCAGCCGGTTTTTGAAGCGATGAGCGTTGAAATGGCGGAGCCGTTCAACGTGGGGCAGTCGATGATGGCACATTCCGACCACTATCCGTTTTTCATGGCGGGTGTGCCCACTGGCGGCATCGAAGCAATCCCGCGCTCGCTGGGGGGCAGAGGGTACGGACACACCAAATTCGACACGCTCGATAAAGTGTCGCTCGAAAACCTGCGGGGGACGGCGGCACTCGCGGCGCGGTTGCTGCTGCGCATCGCGCATGATGACCACTGGCGGGCGCAAAAACGCTCACCGGAACGGGTGCGGGCGGCGCTCGACACCCCCGAACATCGAGAGGCAATGGCACATACCGCACGGATGGATGAATTGTATCAATAGCTGTCAGTTTTCAGTGGTCAGTCATCAGTTTTTTTGCCCTCTGAAAACCGATAACTAATAACAGACAACTAATAACTGATAACGAGGTGAAACATGAGTACCCAAAACGGAAACAGCCAAACCGGCACATGGCGCGTGAAAGTTGGATTGGCACAAATGTTAAAAGGCGGCGTGATTATGGATGTGGTGACGCCGGAACAGGCGAAAATCGCCGAGGATGCCGGCGCCTGCGCCGTGATGGCGCTGGAGCGCGTCCCCGCCGACATTCGCGCCGATGGCGGCGTGGCGCGGATGAGCGACCCCGGCATGATTCAGCGCATCATGGACACCGTCTCCATCCCGGTGATGGCGAAAGCGCGCATCGGGCATTTTGTGGAAGCGCAGATTCTGGAAGCCATCGGCGTGGATTATATTGATGAAAGTGAAGTGCTCACCCCCGCCGATGAAGCGCATCACATTTACAAACATAACTTCAACGTCCCCTTTGTGTGTGGTTGCCGCAATCTGGGCGAAGCCCTGCGCCGCATCGGTGAAGGCGCGGCGATGATGCGCACCAAAGGGGAAGCGGGCACGGGCGACGTGGTGGAAGCCGTGCGTCACGCCCGCACCGTACTCGGCGAAATTCGCCGCCTGCAAACCATGCCGGAAGAAGAATTGATGACCTTCGCCAAAAGCATCGGCGCGCCGTATGAATTGGTGAAAGAAACCCGCGATTTGGGACGCCTGCCGGTGGTCAACTTCGCCGCCGGTGGCATCGCCACCCCCGCCGATGCCGCGCTGATGATGCAACTCGGCGTGGATGGGGTGTTCGTCGGCTCCGGCATCTTCAAAAGCGGCGACCCCGCCAAACGCGCCAACGCCATTGTCCAAGCCGTGACCCATTTCAACGACCCCAAAATTCTGGCGGAAATCAGCAAAGATCTCGGCGAACCGATGGTCGGCATCAACGTGCGTTCCCTGCCGGAAGAAGAACAACTCGCCACCCGTGGCTGGTAGAAATTCGTTTCAGGTTTCAGGTTGAACATCGAACATTGAACCTGAAACCTGAAACCTGAAACTTTGAGCCTTGAACGATAATCGCGCAATTCTAAAATCCGCTATCCTCTCTCCCGACACTTTCATCAATGCCACATTTAAAGGGAAACGAAAAGGACTCTCGCCGCGCTGGGAAAAAGTTGTCATCCGCCCGGTGGCGCTGAAAGGCGTGTACCACCTGCAATTTTCGTATTTCGACGGGTGGCACGATGTCAGCAAAAACTATCGTGGCGACGACCTTTTGGCGCGGGTGGATGAATTGCTGGCGGAACCGTTTGCCAGCATCGTCATCCACACCACCACCGAAAAACTGCGCGTGCAAATCACCAAAAAAGGAAAGCTCATCCTGCACCGCGAAAAACACGCGGCGGAAAAACCGTGTCCGCAACTGAGCCATGACCGCACCAAAGGCTTGATTTTCCCCCACGGCGAACCGAACCCGTTTTTGCACGCCGTCGGCATTGCCACCGCCGAGGGGAAAATCAAAGCGAAGATGAGCGATAAATTCTGGCAAATCAATCGCTTCCTCGACTTGGTGCGCCAAACCATCGCCACCGACACCCTGCCCGACCGCCCGCTCACCGTGATTGATTGCGGCTGCGGCAACGCATACCTCACTTTTGCCACCTACTATTTCCTCACTGAAATTCTGGGGCGCGAAACCCGGCTCATCGGCATTGATGTGAACGCCGATTTAATGGCGAAACGGAACGCGCAAGTGGCGGAAATGGGTTGGCATGGGCTGGAATTCCACCCCGCCGCCATCATTGATTTCCGCCCGGAGACGCCCCCCGACATTGTGCTCGCCCTGCACGCCTGCGATACCGCCACCGACGAGGCGCTCGCGCAAGCCATTCGCTGGGGAAGCTGCTACATTTTCAGCGCGCCATGCTGCCATCACCATTTACAGGCGCAACTGCCGCCCCTCAGCGCGGTGGAAAATCCGGCGTACAAATCCATTTTTCGGCATGGCATTTTGAAAGAACGGCTGGGCGACATTCTGACCGACTCTTTTCGCGCCCTGCTTTTGCGGCTGACAGGCTATCGCGCCGATGTGGTGGAGTTTATTTCCACCGAACATACCGCCCGAAATTTGATGATTCGCGCCGCAAAAACGAATGCCCCCCCCACCGCGCCACTCATCGCGGAATACCGCGGGATGAAAGCGTTCTGGGGCGTCACCCCGCATTTGGAAACCCTGCTGGCGGATATTCTCCAAAAGTAAAAACTCAAACCCTCTGATTTGACAACCTGAATAGAATTGTTAAAATTTCCTCAACCGACCGACCGGTTGGTCTGCATAAGGGGAATTATTTTATGGACAAAAAAACTCGCAACAAACTTTTACTGGTGTTGTTCATCGGTGTGTTGATGGGCGCACTGGATATTGCCATCGTCGGTCCTGCGCTACCATCCATTCAAGCCGGCTTCGGAGTGGATGACCGCACCATCACGTGGGTATTTTCCGGGTACGTGCTGTTCAATTTGATTGGCACACCTTTGATGGCAAAACTTTCCGACACATTCGGGCGACGGTCGATTTATATACTGGATGTGTTGATTTTTGCCATCGGCTCGCTGGTAGTGGCGCTCTCGCCGAACTTCTCCATATTATTGGTTGGGCGAGCGGTGCAGGGTTTCGGTGCAGGAGGGATTTTTCCCGTTGCCAGCGCGGTTATCGGCGATACCTTCCCCCCTGAAAAGCGCGGCAGTGCGCTGGGGCTCATCGGGGCAGTGTTCGGTATCGCTTTTTTAATCGGTCCCATTCTGGGCGGTATTTTGCTGATGTGGGGTTGGAATTGGCTATTTTTGGTCAATCTGCCCATCGCGCTGTTGGTTATCGTGATGAGTTGGCAACTGCTCCCCAATACTCACCCCGACCGACGACCGGCATTCGATTGGGAGGGGATGGCAATGCTGGCAATTTTATTGGCAAGTTTGGCATACGGCTTGAATCAAATTGATACAGCACATTTCATCAGCAGTATTCTTTCAATGTCGGTATCGCCATTTTTGCTGATAGCAGTGGCTGCGTTATTTGCATTCATTTGGGCAGAACAGCGCGCCGAAGACCCCGTTCTTCATTTAGATATTTTCCGAAAACGACAGGTTTTACTGGCTGCAGGGCTTGCCGGTGGCGCAGGCTTGGGCGAATCAGCCATGATTTTTCTGCCGGCACTACTGGTTGCCACATTTGATGTCACTACATCGCAAGCTAGTTTTATGCTGCTGCCAATTGTGCTGGCAATGGCAGTCGGTTCACCGCTGGTAGGACGCATGCTCGATAAAAAGGGGTCGAAAGTGGTTATTTTGATGGGCACATCACTGCTGACGGTGGGGATGGCGTTGTTAAGTTTCTTTTCCGGCAGTTTGGTGCTCTTCTACACCGCAGCCGTATTAATCGGTGTCGGGCTATCGGCACTACTGGGCGCTCCATTGCGATACATCGTGTTGAATGAAACCACCGAAACACAACGGGGTATCGCGCAGGGCGCCATTTCGCTTTTTACCAAAGTGGGGCAACTGACAAGCGCGGCACTGGTGGGTGCAGTGGCGGCATCGGCAGGCGGTGGCATTGAAGGGTACGAATCGGCATTTTTTGCAGTAGCAGTTGTATCGCTGGTACTAATTATATTTGCCACCGCACTGAAAAATCGTACGGCAGAACTGGCAACAGTGCAGCAACTCACAAAATCGCCGGTCACCGCATCCGCATCAACGGAAGAGTAAAAAGACTCTTGCACTGCAAGTTGCAATTGTGTCCATCATCAGCGCGCTGATTTTATATTCCATCGGCGTGTGGAGCGAAAAACTTGCCGGAGTTTTGAAGCCGTGGCATCTAGGTTTCTTCTGGCTCGGATTCATCGCCGACACCACCGGCACGACAATGATGGGTGAAATTGCCGGGCAGTTTCAATTCAACATTCACGGTATCACCGGCATTTTAGCCATCATGCTGATGTTCGTACATGCGATATGGGCTTCAGTGGTGCTGTGGAAAAAAGATGAACGCGCCGCGCACCACTTCCACAAATTCAGTGTTTTTGTGTGGACGATATGGCTCATTCCGTTCATCACCGGTTTCATTTTAGAAATGGGGTAATTTATGCATATTATCATTACCGGCGGCACGGGACTCATCGGGCAAGCGCTGGCGAAAAGTCTGCTGGCAGACAAACACCGCGTGACCATTCTCACCCGTTCCCCCGAAAAACCACGCCCGCAGCTCACCGGGGCGATGCTGACCGGCTGGGATGGTCGTACCGCCGCCGAGTGGGGGCATTTGGTGAACGAAGCTGATGCCATCGTCAACTTGGCGGGGGCAGGCGTTGCCGACCAACGCTGGACGCCGGCGCGCAAAGCGTTGATTTTGGAAAGCCGGGTGAACGCCGGGCACGCCCTCCAATCGGCAATTGAGGGCGCGGCGAAAAAACCCGCCGTGCTGATTCAAGCCTCGGCGGTGGGATTTTACGGGGCAGATACCGGCGACGCGCCCATCGTCGAGGATGCGCCCGCCGGCGACGATTTTCTGGCGCGGGTGTGTGTGGCGTGGGAAGCGAGTTCCGCCGGGGTGGAAACGTTTGGCGTGCGGCGAGCGGTCATCCGCACGGGGGTGGTGCTCGCCCGCGAGGGGGGCGCGTACCCCAAAATGTCGCTGCCGTTCCGGTTTTTCGCCGGGGGAAAGGTGGGCACGGGCAAGCAGTGGACGCCGTGGATCCACATCGCCGATGAAGTTGCCGCCATCCGTTTTCTGCTGGAGAACGATGCGGCGCGCGGCATTTTCAACCTCACCGCCCCGACTCCCATCACCAATGCCGATTTCACCCGCGCGCTGGGGCAGGTATTGCGCCGCCCGACACTTTTCCCCGTGCCGTCCATCGTGCTGAAACTCATTTTTGGGGAACTGGCTTCGGTGCTGTTGGGCGGACAGCGCGCTATCCCGAAACACCTGCAATCGCTCGGCTTTCAATTTCAATTCGCCGATATTGATTCGGCGCTGCGAAACCTGCGGTGATACCCCTCACTTGCCGATGCAAAACTTGCTGAAAATGGTATTCAATAAATCTTCGGTGGCAGTTTCGCCGGTGATGTCCCCCAGCGCGTCCACTGCCTCCCGCACATCCACCTAAACCAAATCGGGTGAAAGCCCTGCTTTCTGCGCGTCGATGGCGGCTTCGAGATGGTCAATTGCCCGCGCGATGAGCGCCCGATGGCGCGGATTGCTGACGATGGCGGCATCGCCGGTGACGACCTCCCCGCCGGTGATTTGTTCCACCAGCGAGGTTTCCAGCGCGCTCAACCCTTCGCCCGTCAACGCGGAAAGGGCAACGCGCGGCACACCGGGCAGAAAATCGGCGGGGGGATGGTGCGCTCCCGGCAAATCGATTTTATTTTCCACCAGCAGCGCCGGTTTCCCCCGCACCAACCGTTCGATTTCCCAATCGCTCGCCGAGACCGGCTGAGTGCTGTCCACCAGCATGAGCGCCAAATCCGCCTGCGCCAGCGCCGCCCGGCTGCGCTCAATGCCGATGCGCTCCACCGCGTCGGTGGTTTGGGCGCGAATGCCCGCCGTGTCCACCAGCACCAGCGGAATGCCGCCGATGTTGGCGGTCTCCTCCAGCGTGTCGCGGGTTGTGCCGGGGATGTCGGTCACAATGGCGCGCTCGCCGCGCAGAAGCGCGTTCAGCAGACTCGATTTGCCCACATTCGGCTTGCCGACAATCGCCGTGCGCACCCCCTGCCGGTAAATCATCCCCTGAACGGCAGTTTTCGCCAGCGCGCGCAGGGCGTCCAGCGCGCCGGTCATCGGCGGGAGCATATCAGCCAGCGGAATGTCTTCTTCCACAAAATCAATGGTCGCTTCGATGTATGCCAGCACATCCACCAGCTTTTGCCGCGCCGCCGAAACCTGATTCGACAACGCGCCCCCAAGTTGCCGGGCGGCTAAACGCAATCCGGCGGCAGTTTTGGCTTCCACCACATCCATCACCGATTCCGCCTGCGCCAAATCGAGCCGCCCGTTCAGGAACGCCCGCAGCGTCATTTCGCCTCCTTCCGCCGCCCGCGCCCCCAGATGCAACACCTCCCGCATAATTTCCTGCAAAACCACCGTGCCGCCGTGCGCCTGAATTTCCACTACATCCTGCCCGGTATAACTGTGCGGCGCGGGCATATACGCCACCAACGCCTCATCAATGGGCGAGCCATCCGCCGTATGAACGAGGGTTCCGTAATGCAAATAGCGGGGGGTCAGGGCGGATTGTCCTTTTTTGGGGCGAAAAATTTGCCGGGCAATTGCCGGCGCATCGGGACCGCTGATTTTCACAATGCCGATGCCGCCACTGCCCAACGGGGTGGCAATGGCGGCAATCGTATCATCTAAACTGAACATGGCGAAAAATCACCTCACGGGGTTGGCGTGGGGATGGGGGAGACGGATGTCGGCGCGACGGTGGGCGTGGGTGTGGGGGGGATGGGGGTTGCAGTGGGCGGAATGGGGGTATTGGTGGGTGTGGGCGTCGAAATGGGTGAAATGACCGTCGGCGGGATGGAAGTTGGTGGGATGGGCGTGTTGGTGGGCAGTTCGGTCGGCAACCCGGTGGGGGTGACGGTCGGGGTGATGGTTGCCGTCGCGGTGATGGAAACGGTTGGGGTCAGGGTGGGTGTCAGCGTCGGCGGCAATGGGGTGTTCGTCGAGACCGGATAGTATGGCACATAGAGCCGCTGCCCCACGTAAATGGCATCGGAGGTGAGGCAGTTGGCGGTTTTCAACTGGTTGACAGTGGTGCCGGTGCGCACCGAAATTGAATACAGGGTATCATAGCGCTGAACGGTGTAAATTGTCCACCCGGCGGGCGCACCGCAAGTGATGTTGGGGTGCGGGGTGAAAGTTGCCGTCACCACAATGACCAGCGGGGTATCGGTGGGGGCGGCGGTCGCGGTATCGGTGGCTTCCGTTATATTTTCCGTTGCTTCGGTGGCGGTGGGGGATGCCGTATTTTCAACCGCCACGGTGGTCGGGGTGTCGGGTAGTTCGGCTTCGGTGGCGGTGGCGCGGGTGAGCGGGGTTGCGGTGGCGATGGATTGGCGCGTGGTGGCGGTGGCTTCCACCACCGGCTCCTGATTCTGCCCGCCGCGCAACGCAAACAAAACGGTGATGCCCACGGTTCCCAGCACCACTATCAGCACCCCCAGCGTGGTCAGCAATTTTTTGCGATTCGCCTTTTTCGATTGAGTCGTTTCTTCTGATTGCATATCCTTCCACCTTTCTTAAAAATTCAAATCTAATGGCGGAACATCTACCTCTTGCCACGGGTCATTCACCACATCGGTCACGGGGAGGGCGAAATAAAATGTTGTGCCGCGCCCCATTTCCGTTTCAAACCACACTTCGCCGCCATGACTTTCGATGATATGTTTGACGATAGACAGCCCGACACCCGTTTCACCCAACCCTTGAATGAGCGGGGTATCGGCTTGATAAAACCGGTCGAACACCCGATCCATATCTTTTTCGGCGATGCCGCCGCCGCTATCGGAGACGGCGATGCGCAACCATTGTTCTTCTTCCAGCATGGTGGATGTATTCAAGTTGCTGTTGGTCACCACCGCGCTGATGCCAACCTTCCCCCCCACCGGTGTGCATTTGGTGGCATTATTCAACAAATTCAGCATCACCTGATGGAGGGCGCTTTGGTCGGCTTCCACCACCGGCATACGGGCGGGCAAATCCAAATCAAGCTGGATTTCCTTTTCCTGCAATTGGGCTTTGGCGCTGATGAGTGCATCCTCAATCACATCTGCCATGTTGATGGGTGCGGGATTGATTTCCAGTTGCCCCGAATCAATCGCCGCAATGCCAATCAGGTCGTTCAGCAACCCTTCCATGCGTTCAACATTGGCTTTGACGCGCTGTAAAAACTTGCGCTGCATATCGCCAATTACCCCCACCGATTCGCCCAACAGCAAATCCACATACCCGATGATGGAGGTCATCGGCGTGCGCAATTCCTGCGCCAGCGAGGCGATGAATTCGTCGCGGGCATATTGGGTCTGAACTTCATCGGTGGCGTCATACAAAATCACCACATTGCCCGTCACCGTGCCGTTTTTGGGGTCGGTGATGGGCGAGATAGTCGCCTTCACGGTGCGGTCATCCAATTTGATGGCGGTGGTGACCAGCGGGACATCCGCGGATGCCACTTGCCGGATGGCGTGACGCCAGGTTTCGTCGGAAATTAATTTTTCCAGCGGCTGCCCGATTAATTGATTGCCGGGCAGATTGAGCAGGCGGGCGGTGGCGGCATTCACGCGGTTGATGGCGCCCTGCGCGTCGCTGACCAGCACCCCGCACGCCAGGCTTTCCCACGTCTGCGCCTCGGCGGATGAGATTGCGGCGGGCACAGCCGAAGCCTGCTGCTGCAATTTCTGCTGGTTCGCTTTCAGCGCCTGCACCAATTTTTGCGTCCGCCGTCGCGCCGCCTCCAGCGCTTCGCTCAATTTTCCGGCTTCGGCGGCTTCCATTTCCAATTCCTGCATCTTCGTTTTCAGGGCGGCAATTTCGTCCTGCGCAGCTTCCAACCTTTTCAGTTGTTTGCGCCGCGACTGCGCCACGAAAGAGAGGCGGGTATGTTTGGCGGAAATTTCCTCATAGCGCATTTGCGCCAGTTTCAATTGTTTGGAAAGTTTCTGCACCTGCTGCTGATATTCGGTGAGTTCTTTTTGGCTTTTGCGCGCCAGCGTTTCCTGCTCGTACAGTTTTTGCGCCATCGCGTTGATTTCCTGACGGCTTTTTTTCAGTTCCGCTTCCAGCGCGCCGGTTTGCCGCGTGGTTTCTTTTTCCTGATTGCGCAGGGTGAAAACCAGTTTTTGCGATTTGTTCAGCAGGGTTTGATACGTCTCGGCGTTGTGAATTGCGCCCGCAATTTGCGCGCCGAGCGTCTCCAGCAGGTGCAGTTCGGTGGAGCGAAACGGGCGTTTGGTCTGCGCGTTTCCCACAATCAGCGCGCCGAGCGTTTTGTTGTTGTGGACAAGCGGCTGCACCACCATAGGTCCCGTCTCGTTGGGCGAACCCATCATCGCATACAAAAACTGAATTTGCGGGTTTTGATGCTGTTTGTTCACATCCACTTGCCGCATGCGCTCCAGCGCATGCTTCAATGCCGGTTGCTCGCTGATGGGGAAAGTGACCGCATCCCCCTGCCCTTTGCGCCCGGGACTGTGCGATACCGCCATCCGCAAAACGGAGTGCCGGCCGTCAACAAAAAGGGCAATCGCCGATTGGTCAACCTTCAATGTCTGCGCAACTGCATCCACCGCGCCGGAAAGGACATCCGGCATATTCAATGACGAAGTGATGCTTCCGGCGGCGTGAAACAACTCCGACAACCCCTGCATCTCTTCCACGGTTGTGTCTCGGAGGTTGAGCAAAGTTTGGCTGCGCACATCCAAATCTTCAATAAATTCCTGATACACCGCCACCACAAACAGAATGTACGCCACAATATCGCCCACGCGCATAAAAGTGGCGGTGCTGCCCCGCCCGAGGAAGAGTTCCAGCACGCCCCCGGCGAGCAGTATCGTCGCGGCGGCAACGACCAGCGGCTGCACGTGCGCAAAACGCAACAACAGCGAAAGCAACAGCACAACGGTGGCGAAGATGAAAACCAGCATCAAGCCGAATTCAATGCCCGGCTGGCGCACCGCATCGGTGGCTAAACCCAAACCGAATAGCACCAGTATGGTAATCGCCCCCAAGAAGAGGTTGGCAAATAGCCGTTTTTCCCTAAAATAAGGAGAGAAGCCCCACGCTAAAACCGCGACGGAAAATACATCCATCGCCAGTTCAAGTGGCAGCGGCGCAATAAGGGATTGAGAAAAAGTTAGCGCACCAAAGATGAGCCGCAACACACCGGCAATGCCAAATGCAACCGCCACCCGCCGCGCCGGCAACGAGAGGCTTCGCCGCCAATGCTGCCACGCCATCGCCACACCGGCTTCAATGGCAAAAAATGTGAAGAGAAAATAGGTTGCTGTAAATTCAGGTGAGTTGAAAATGGTCACAATCTTTGTCCTATTGTTGATTCACCCTATTATACCATAAAAGTGACATTGCATTTATCAATATTATGTCACATATTTCCATTGCAGGCAATTACATGTTTGTATTAATTGATGGACACAATTTAATAGGAAAACTCCCGGATATTTCCCTCTCTGATGCAGATGATGAGCAGCAATTGGTCGAGAAAATCATGCGCTATCGCGCCCGCACGGGGCGGCGAGTGACCATTGTGTTCGACAGCGGCGGGGCATATAAACCATCCGCCACAAAACGGCGCGGCGGGCTTACCGTTCGGTATGCGCCCCACGGCATCACTGCCGATAGTCTCATCATAAAGCAATTGCGCCGCGAGCGAAATCCGAAAGAAGTACTGGTCATCACTTCCGACCGCGCCATTCAGCGGGCGGCAACACAGATGGGGGCGCAAATCATGTCGTCGCAAGCGTTTGCGGATGTGCTGGCAGATTTGCACTCGCCCGCCGCCACCGTCGCCGACGATGTGCATCTGAGCGATGAAGAAATAGACGATTGGCTATCGCTGTTCGGCGAGGTAGATGCATGAATCTCTGCCCCGAGCCGTCATGGCACACATCGCGCCGCGCACCTTCGGGTGCGGTTGACTTATCGCCGCAGATAGGGGTATAATGTGATACCGTATCAGGTTGTGTTCAGCGTGCCTTCATCTGTGGAGCCAAACAACATACACAAAAAACGTTCAACAAAAAGGTAATTCGTATGGCACTAAAAGGAAAACTGCGCGATTTCAATACCACGCAGCTCCTCAATTTGGTTAGCTTGGCAAAAAAAACCGGTTCGATGGAACTCAAAACAGATGGGGACGCCGCGCTGTTGTACTTCAAGCAAGGCAAATTAATCAAAGCCTCCACGCAAGAAAGCCCCGGTCGGCTGGCGGATATTTTGTTTGAAGCGGGAAAACTCTCGCCGGAGCAGATGGACGCGATTCGCCGCCACAACAACCTCACCGATAAAGCGCTGGGAATTGATTTAATCAAAAGCCGCATTCTGAGCCAACAAGACATCGTGCAAAGTGTCAAAGATTATATGCTCAATGTCGTCTATTCCCTTTTTTCATGGCGAGACGGCGAATTTAAATTCGAGCAAAACGTACTCCCTTCCGAAGATTCTATTGTCATTCCGCTTAATTTGGACAATGTAATTTTAGAAGGCAGTCGGCGCATTCAGGAACATGAACGCCTGATGGAAGAACTGCCCGACCTGACCGTACTAGCGTTAAAAGTAACCGACAAACCCCTGCGGGATGTGAAACTGACCCCCGATGACTGGCGTGTGATTTCACACATCCACCCGCGCAACACCATCGCCAATATTGCACAGGCAAACAATATGGATGAGTTCCAAATTCGGAAAATTGTTTACGGCATGCTACAAGCCGGGCTGGTTGAACTCACCAAACCGGAAGGGTTGAAAAAACAGAAACAATTCAGCGCGCGGTTTGGCGGCAACAGAGGCTTCACCCCCGAAGGACCTGCGGTGAAACGTTCCGTTATCGAGCGACTCATCACCCGCATCAAGCGGATTTAACCCGAATTCATCAATCTTTCTTTGTGGCTAAGGTAGGTTATTCATGCAAACAGTCAAAATGGTTGTCACCGGACCATACAGCGCCGGAAAAACTCAATTCATCCGCACCATCAGTGAAATTGATGT
>JAJRSQ010000064.1 GCA_024278725.1 Chloroflexota bacterium | reverse complement strand
GTTTCCAGCACGTCGCGGCGCAAAACACGCTGCCCGCTGGCGCTGTCGGTGACGCGCCGGTTGCTGATGACGCTCACCAGCGTGGCGAAGATGGTATTGCCAATGCGGCGGGTGAGCGGCATATCGCTTTCATGCCCCGCCATCCGCGACCCCACCACCAAATCGGCGTCGCCATGCACAATGGGTCGGCACAGTTGCGGGAAATATTCCGGCGGGTATGTGCCATCCGCGTCTAAAAACGCCAGCAAATTCCCCTTCGCCGCGCGGAAGCCGGTTTTGATGGCAGCGCCATATCCCTTGTTCACCGGATGCTGCACCAGCACCACATCGGGATACCCCGCCACAATATCGGGCGTGCGGTCCTGCGAACCGTCATCCACCACGATGAGTTCCAAATTATCCACCCCGACGTCTGCCAGCGCAGGCTTCACGGCTAAAACCCGTTCCACAATATCGGCGATGCCGTTTTCTTCATTTAACGCGGGGATGACCACAGAAAGTGTATTCACAAAAAAACCTCCCTAAAATTTACCGAGTTAACTTGCCTGAAATTTTGGCGCGCTGCATCGCGCCCCTATCCGAACACGCGCATTTGCATGTCATTCAAATATTGCGGCGCAATTGTTCCAGTTCGCCAAAAAATATATCGGATGGCGTATCGCCGGGTTTCATCTCCCGGCGGTCTTTGATGCGTTTGGCGGGCACACCCACGGCGATGGAATAAGGCGGCAGGTCGCCCGTCACCACTGCCCCCGCGCCGATGACACTCCCCCGCCCGATGGTCACGCCGTCCACCACCGTCACCCCCGCGCCGAGCCATACATCATCTTCCACCACAATCCCTTTGGCGGTGATGCCCTGCTCGCGGATGGGCGTGTTCGGGTTGCTGAAAACGTGGTTCACCGCCACAAACTGCACCTGCGGACCGGTGTACACGTCGTCGCCGAGGGTAATCCCCCCCTGTCCCCGAAAAACGTTGAATTCCCCGATGAAACAATTTTTGCCGATGGTGATGCCGGCGTGGGGTAATCCCCGAAAATTGAAAACGTGGAGCATGCTGTGATGCATCACCATTGTATTTTCGCCGATGGCAATACCGGCGGGGAGGGCGTGCAAATAAACGCCGTGGTCGAGATACACCCTTTTTCCCAGCGTGATATGACTGCCATACGCCAACCGCACGCCATATTCAATGGCGGCAGTGCCCTTCATTTTGATGACCAGCCGGTACATCACCGCGCGGATGCCCACGCCCAACACGGTGGGAATCCAACCGAACAATCCGAAAATCAATTGTTCCCAAATATAGCGGGGGAAACCGGCGGCTTGCCCGGTGATGTAATAACGCAGTTGATTGAGCATCGGCGGCAATTATCCGTGAATGGGTGATGAAAGCGGTTGAGGGACGAATTTCGGCGGTAGGGATGGCACTTCTGCGCCGATGATGTGCGCGGCGGCGCCCATAATGCTGCGGGCGACGAAAAAGTTGTCGCCCAGCGCGCGCAGTGAGGGCAACAATTGGCGAAACCCGCGTCCGGTCAGCACCATCACCGGCGTTGCGCCCACCGCCAGCCCCACCTGCAAATCGGTCAGCGCGTCGCCCACCATATATGAGCGGCGCAAATCGAGCCGCAATTCTTCGGCGGCGCGGCGGAGCATGCCCGCACGGGGTTTGCGGCACGCACAGCCTTCATCAGGGCGATGAGGGCAGTACAGCACGCGGTCAATCCGTCCCCCGGCGGCGCGGATTTCCGATACCATGCGCCGGTGGATGTCATCCACGGCGGCGGCGGTGGTATATCCGCGATGGATGGCGGACTGGTTGGTGATGACAATAATCGGCAATCCCAGACGGCTCAACGCGGCAAGGCTTTCTTTTGCGCCGGGCAGAAATTTGAATTCGTCCCAAGTTTTCACGTAATCGCTGCGGTTTTCGCAGATAACGCCATCTCTATCCAAAAAAATTGCGTGCATGTTTTTCCTCATTTGAAATTTGGTAATGGTTATTTTTAACTGATGAAGCAAGGTAGGGGGTAGGGGCAGACCTATGTGTCTGCCCAAAAAGGGCGAACACACAGGTTCGCCCCTACCGGCGAATGATTTCCATCAGTCAATTTGAACCACCACCTGAAATTTTTCACAACAGGAGTGTATCAGTTTTTAATCAAAAAGCTCTTGGAAGTTGCTATGAATCAGGTTAGAAAGTTAGAGCATCCATAAAAAAAGCCCCGACAATTGTCGGGGCGGGGTTATCGGCGGGGATTAATACGCGCCACGTTTCTGCAACACGGCGGGAATTGTCTGCCAGAGGATGTACAGGTCAAACCAGAGGCTGTAGTCGCGGATGTAGTGCATATCCAGCGTGACGCGCCCCTCGTAGCTCACATCGCTGCGCCCGCTGACCTGCCACAGTCCGGTCATCCCCGGTTTCACGGTGAGCAGGTTGGTGCGCCACACGCCGTATTTTGCGCGTTCCGGCTCGGTGATCATCCGCGGACCCACCAGACTCATCTGCCCGCGCAGCACGTTGAACAACTGCGGCAGTTCGTCCAGGCTGGTTCTGCGCAAGAGTTTGCCCACTTTGGTGACGCGCGGGTCGTCTTTGAGTTTACCGTTTTCCCGCAATTCTTTCACCAATTCGGGATGTTTCGCCAACCGTTCATTGCCGTCCACATACATCGTGCGGAATTTGTAGGCGTCGAAGGTTTTGCCGCCCACACCCACCACCCGACGACGATAGATGACGGGACCTTCTGAATCTCGGCGGATGGCAATCCCGATGATAACCATCATCGGCAGGGCAACCACCAGTGCCGCCAATGCGCCGGTGATGTCCAAACAGCGTTTCAGAAATACTTCCGCCCCGGACAACCGCACCTTTTTCACGCTCATCAGCGGGACGTTGCCCACTTCCTGCACTTCCACGCCGGTGGTGAGCATTTCGTACAACCCGGACGAGAGCCGGATGTTGACGTCGCTGTCCACCCCGAATATCTGGTAGAGGCGCAACAATTCTTCGCGGGAAAGGGCGGTGCTGGAGACGATTAGCTCCTGAATGCCGTATTGCCGCACCAGACGCTCCACCGTTTCCAACTTGCCGACCACCGAAATACCGGGCAACAATTCCGTACCGGTGGATTTATAATTGCTCACAAAACCCGCAATCCCAATACCGGCTTTGGGGTTTTCATGCAAACGGGCGGCAATGGCTAAGGCTTCCTCATTCGTGCCGATGACCAGCACGGTGGTCATAAATCTGCCGGAAGTGCGCAAACGCTGCACCAGCCGTCGCACCCCAAACCGACCGAACATCACCCAGAAGGTTATCAGCACCCAAGAGAGCAACACCCACGCACGGGCAATGATGAAGCCGGGGTAAAAGAAGGTGGACACAACCACCACCATCGTCCCCAGAGTGGCGGCATTGAACACCAACGAATATTCTTTTTGCCCGCTGAACAAGTTTTTGAAGTCGTATAATCCGAATGACCAGAAAATCATCGTCCACACCGGAACAAGCGCGAAGACAATCAACTGATAAAATGCGGTCAGCGAACCTTCAGGCTGGTAAGTAAAGGTGATGAAACTCTCAAAACGAATCAGATATGCCGTAAAGAAACCCACCCCAATCATCAGAATGTCGATGAGGACGAGAAGGGTCATCAGCAAAATACGTTCCGCCCAGCGCGCATTCACTGCGGTGCGAAAAGTTGTTGACGTGGAATATGTGTTCGCTTGCATAGTACCTTCTTTTTAAAACACGATTTTTGCAACTCGGAAAATTGATGACTTCAGTGTAACAAACAAAAATGTAAATGCTATGTGAACAACCTTAGAAAGTGGTTAGAAGTATCGGGGCACGAAAAAAAGCGCGTGAAATTCACGCGCTTCTGATGACACAAAATTCTCCGTTGCAGGCTATGCCGCCTGCTCTGCCGGCACTTCTTCCGGCTCTTTCAGCCGGTAACCGATACCCCATTCCGCCAAAACATAATAGGGTTTGCGGGGGTTCTCTTCCAGCTTTTGGCGCAAATAATGGATGTACAATTTCAGCGACCCCAGCCCTTCTTTTTTCCCCGCGCCCCACACGTCTTTGATGATTTCCTCATGCGTCACCACCCGCCCGACCTTCCGCATCAGCACCGACAGCAAACGGTATTCCGTGGGGGTGAGTTTCACGGGCGCGCCATCCAGCATCACCGTGCGCGCATCAAGGTCAATATGCAGGTGTCCGTCATTGTAAAGCGAAAAGACATCGCCGCTATACAGATTCTTCCGGCGGAAAAGGGTCTGGATTTTGGCTTGCAGAATATCGAGGTTGATGGGCTTGCGCAAATAATCTTCCGCGCCCATTTCAAGTGCCTTCACCGCGCTGCGTTCATCCTGCCGGTGGCTCATAATGATGACCGAGTCAATCCCAATGTCCCGCAAACGGCGGTACGTTTCAAAACCATCCATGATGGGCATCACCAAATCCAGCAGCACCAAATTCGGCATATGCTCCCAAGCCAATTCCAACCCGGCACGTCCACTTTTTGCGGTGAACACAATGAAGCCTTGTGTTTCCAAATAAATCTGCAACAGTTGCAACACCGCAACATCATCATCAATAACTAATATTTTTGACATGCACGTCCTCCCAAATTGGCAATGAGAATAAAAACTTCGTGGTTGTACCCGGTTCGCTCTCAACCCATATTCTGCCACGCTGTAATGTTACCAGATTTTTGACGCTGTACAAACCAAAGTTATAGGTTGACGGCAAACTGCCCGCCGTATCATCCACCGGGTAAAAGCGGCGGAATATTCGTGATTTCTGCTGTGCCGACAACGGCTCGCCGGTATCTTCCACCGCTATCACCACTTCATTGGCATGGTGACGGGCTAACACCGTGATGTGCCCCCCCTTCGCGCAGCGGCGGGTTGCATTCAACAGCAGGTTCAGCAGAATCAATTCGATTTTAGCGGCGTCGGCATACACCAGCGGCATCGCATCCGCCCACTGCACTTCAAAGGTGATGTACGGATTATCATGCCGAATTAACTCCATCGTCCGTTCAATGACCGGATACAGCGCCACCGGCGCGGCACGAATGGCGACCCCTTCGGTTTCCATCCGCAAAATTTTCAGCAATTCATTGGTGGTGTCAATGAGCCGTTGCCCCTGCTCGCGCATGGTATTCAACAGCGTGGTGCGGTCATCTTCAGACAATTCCGCATCAAGCAAAACTTCAATGGATGATTGAATGATGCTGACCGGCGTGCGGAAGAGATGTGATGCCATCCGCGCAAATTCCGTCTCCGGGAAACTTTTCGACTGCATCTGTCGGGTTTCCCACAACGTGCAAATCACGCCGGAAATTTCATCGCCGCGCACATTCGGCACAATGCGCCCGGCGGCTATCACCGGCGAGTTGCGTCCCGGCGCGGGAAGTTCGCTGTTGGTGAAAGCGATGGGGCGCAATTCTTTCAGTGCCTGCCGCACCAACGCCACCAAACGGTGCGGCGAGCCATTGCTGGAGGGCAAAAGGTCTTCAATCGGCTTGCCGATGGCGTCAGGCGTCGCCGTGCCAATCAGATACCCGGCGGTGCGATTCTGCATCACCAGCCGCAAATCCGCGTCGAAAACCCACACCCCGTTGTCCACCGCATCCAAAACCGTTCTGAGCCGGTGGCTATTCGTCTGCGCCCGCTCCCGAAGCCGCGCCGCCTCCAGCGCAATCGTCACATAATCGGCAATATTGCTCACAAAAAACAGGTCATCCGCCGAAAACGCATCTGCCGCCGCCGTTTCCAGGATCACCGCCCCCACCACCCGTTTGCCGTGCCTCAGGGGGACGGTCATACAGGAAGTGGGATACGAGTCGGTTTTGTCAGCGCGCGTGCACCGGTCAATCATCGGCTTGCCCGATGCCAAAACTGATTCCAGCAAATCCGCCGACCACCACTGCCGCTCGGCAAAATCATAATCGTTGCCATGATACACATCATCGCCCAGCATACCCTGCGCAATGGAAAGGGGTTGCCACAGCGCCGTTTTTTTCCAGTGGAGCATGCCCGCATCCGCGCCGGTGGCTTTCAGCAGCATCGAAAGCGCCATCTGCGCCCCCGTCTCAAAATTGGTGATGATGCCCAGTTGCCCCGTGAGCGCCTGCAACAATCCCAGTTCCCGCACGCGGCGCATCAATTTTGAGCGGGTATCGGTATACTGGCGGGCGTTTTCGAGCGTGGTGGCGGCAACATTCGCCAATTGCGTCAATTGCCGGATGTGTTCGGCGGTGAAGGGTTTGGCGGACGCCTGATTGTCCACGCCCAGCACCCCAATGACTTTCCCGTGCAGAATGAGCGGCACATCCACCAGAGATTTCACCAGCAGCCCGGTCTTCACTTTGTACGATTTAGTCACATCGCCGCCCAGACAGATGGGTTTCCCGGTGCGCACCACTGTGCCGGCAACACTATCATTGATATTAATATTGAAGTTTTGGGCGTGTTTTTCCCCCAGATTTTGCGCCGCCCGAAGTTGCAGCGACCCGGAGACATCATCCACCAGCAGCAGATACCCTTCCTCTGCCCCGGTGAGATAAACCGCCGCTTCGGTAATGCGGTTGAGAACGGCATTCCAATCCAATAACGAGCCAATGGCGCGCGTGATTTTGAACAACGCCTCAAAATCGCGCACCCGGCGCGTCAATTCTCGATTGCTCTCCTCCAATTTTGCCAGCACATGGCGATATTCCTGCGCGATGGCGTCTTTTTTCAACGCCCGATGCACCACTGCCACCATATCCTCCGGCGCGCCCGGATATTCCATATAATCCACCACTTGCACCCGCAAAAAATCACGGCTCACATGGCGCTGTTGTTGCGGCAAAATAGCAACAATGGGGATATGCGTTTCCAGCATGGTGATGGCTTGCAGCAGCGCGGGAGTGGCATGGTGAAGGCACAGCAACATCAAATCCGGCGGCGAACGCTCAATGCGTTCCGTCACCACCGAAATGCCCGAAGCCGTGGTCACTTCAAAACCGTACGGCGTCAGCGACTGTTTGATGTCGGCTTCCGTGGTACTGTGCTCCGAACAAATGAGTAAAATCTTATTTTCCGTCATAGCATCCTTTAACGTTTTCACAAACTCAAACAACCCGCATTCGGATAATTGGCATCTGCCCGCGCAGATTCCTTCCGAAGCAAGGCTGAATAACACAACCTAGCGTTAAAAAATTTTAACAAAAGTTAATGAAAAAGATGTGTGAAGAAAAATAGAAAAAGGTTAGAGTGGTTGTGAAGAGTATATGAGGAAAATTAGAGTCGGCGGATTATGAGCCGAAACGGTATCCCACGCCCCATTCATTGTGGATGAGTTTGGGTTTTGCGGGGTCTGTTTCCAGCTTTCGGCGCAAATAGCTGATGTACAGCCGCAAGTAATCTATTTCACCCACATAATCGGGACCCCAAACTTCCGTGAGCAAAAATTCATGCGGCAACACTCGCCCTTTGTAGCGCGTCAGCACGGAGAGCAACTTAAATTCAGTGGGGCTGAGGTCGATGCGTTTGTCGGCAATTTTGACTTCGTATTTATCAAAGTCCACCACCAAATCACCATATCGCAAAATCGGCGTGGGGGATTGGCTGTTTTCACCGGATGAACCCCGGTTTGAACGCCGCAAAACCGCGCGAATGCGCGCGCCCAATTCCTGCGCCGTCACCGGTTTGACGATATAATCATCCGCGCCCAAATTCAAGCCGCGCACCACATCAGCTTGGTCGCTGAGCGCGGTGAGGAAAATGATGGGAATATCCGTCATTTCCCGAAACCGTTCGCAAGCCTGCCAGCCGTCCATATCGGGCATCATCACATCCAGCACCACCACATCGGGACGCATGGCATACGCCTTCTGCAAGCCGGAAATGGCATCGTGCGCGGCTTCCACGCCGAAATTCATTTTGGACAAAGCCAGACTCATCACCTTACACAAATCAATGTCGTCATCAATCAGCAATACTGTTGCGGTCATAGGGATTGTACTCTCTTCATTAGGTGAAAACACAATACAAACTTCAATTGAAACACGTCTGCGGATTGCAACGGTCAGGATACAAAGGTAGTATATCAAAGATTCCGGCAAACTCAAATTTGGTTAGAGATGTATTTCATTCTGGTATCTTTTTTTTTATTTGGTATAATAGAAAGAGCATTGTTATTCAAGGGAACTTATGAACTCATCATCCGCTACCGAATCTGCATTTGAACAAGCAAAAAAATACGGGGAAGACCTGGCGAAGCTTTTTGCCATTGAAAAAGCCAAACGTGTCAACCTGCAAATCAGCAACCAGAAGTTGCAGGCAATTTTCAGCACCACCCCCGACGGGCTGGCGGTGCTGGACGCCATGCTGAACATCGAAGAAGCGAACCCCGCATTTTGGTCGCTGGTGGAAAAACCCGCGCCCGACACTACCACGCCGATTGCGGAAGTTTTGCCCTTCGCCGCACTCCTCGACCCGTTGCAGCAGAGTTCGCCCATTCAGGTTGAAGTTGACCTGCCGCTGACGCACACCCTGTGGCGCAGTCTGCTCATCAATGCCGTGCCGCTCGCGGCGGGCGATAAACACGGCTGGCTGTTGAGCGTCCACGATTTGACCGAACGCAAACGTCTGGAAAACCTCAAAAGCGAGTTCATCAACATCGCGGCGCATGAATTGCGCACCCCGCTGGCGGCAATTCTAGGCTTCACTCAGGTGTTGAAAGAAACCCTGCCTGACCAGGAAGGGTTATCGGCACATTTGATTGATACGATTTTAAGCTCCAGCAACCGGCTGAAAACCATCATTGATGAGCTGATTGAGTTCGCCGACATCCGCTACCAAAGCGAAACACCGCAAAGCAGCGGCACATTCGATTTGGTGGAAACCATCAACGCGGTATTGGACGCCACGCAGCGCACCACGCAGGAAAAAGGCATCACCATCACCACGGAATTTGAAACCGATGTCCTGCCGATTGCCGGCAACCGGAACATCTTGCAGGAAGCGCTCCGCCATATCATCGAAAATGCCATCATCTTCAACAAACCGAATGGCACAATCACCGTGCGGGTATCCAACGATGATGACTCGGTGGTGATTGAAATTGAAGACACCGGCATCGGTATTGCGCAAAAAGAATTGCCCAAAATTTTTGACAAATTCTATCAGGTGGAAGAGCATCTCACCCGGTCTGTGGGCGGCTTAGGGTTGGGATTGGCAATTGCGCAACGGGGCATCCAATTGCACGACGGGGAAATTTCGGTGCGCAGCACCCTGAATCAGGGGAGTTGTTTCACCATCGTCCTGCCAAAATCCGCCCCCGCCACCGGCGCATACGATGTGGAATCCGGGTTGCGGGACGCCTACGAGCAAACGCTGGAATACGGAAAAGATTTGGCAAAAGCCGTCGCCGCCGAGCGGAAACTCACGCTGACGCTGAAAGCATACCGGCTCGCGCAACAAAGCCTGAAAGACGCACTGGACAACAACGCTTCCTATGCTGAATTACGGGCACTGATTGAAAAAATGGATGAGATAATATAACCGCACATTCATGGTTGGGACACAGACTTATGGCAACCTCTCACTTACGAACCGAACACGATTTAAAAACCGTCATTCATCAATGGAACCGGGAAAAGCTGGAAAGATATGCCATCAGCCTGACCGAAGCGATGAACAACAGCCGCCGCAAACTCAGCGAACTATCGGCGCTGTATGAAACCACACACGCCTGGCTGCAGGGGCTAACGCTGGTTGAGGAAATCGGGCAGCATCTTTCCGCCACCCTGAACCTGAATGAAGTGCTGGAACTGCTTCTCCGCCGGGTGAGCGAAGCGTTGAACGTGGTGGACGGCTCGATTTTGTTTGTGGAAGAACCTTCCGGCGATTTGGTTTTTCAAACGTCGCTGGGCTCCATTTCCGAAGAGGTGAAACCCTTCCGCATCCCCAAAGGGGAAGGCATCGCCGGGGAAGTCGCCGAAACGGGCATCCCAATTCGGGTGGACAATGCGCAGGAGGACTCGCGGCACTTCAAAAAAATTGACCAGGATACCGGCTTTCTGACCCGTTCAATCCTGTGCGTCCCCCTCCGCACCCGCGAAAAAACCATCGGGGTGATGGAAGTTTTCAACAAACGCACCGGACCCTTCACCGACCAAGACCAACTGCTGCTGTCGTCCATCGCCAATTACGCCGCCATCGCCATTGAAAATGCGCGGTTGCACCAAAGCGTGCTGGCGGAAAAAGACCGCGTCCTCAAAGCGCAGGAACGGGTGAGCCGCCGCCTGCAACGAGATTTGCACGACGGACCCACCCAGTTGGTCGCCGCGCTGGAAATGAGCATTGATTTTTGCCAGAAAGCGCTGGACAAAGACCCGTCGCTGGTGCGGGCGGAGCTGGAAAACATGGCGCGCATCACCAAAAAAGCAACCCATCAAATGCGCACCCTGCTCTTTGAATTGCGTCCGCTCGTGCTGGAAACGCAGGGGCTGGTACCGGCGCTGAAATCTTTTGTGAAACGGCGGCAAGCCGATGACGACAAAACCACCCTTCATTTGGTCATCCGCAGCGATGCCCCGACGGGGCAAATCACCCGGCTGAAAAGCGAGACGGAGAGCGCGCTGTTCGCTATTGTGCAAGAAGCGGTCAATAACGCCCTGAAACACGCCCACGCCGAGAACATCTACATCAAACTGACCCAACGCGGCAACCGGCTCGCGGTCACCATTTTGGATGATGGACTGGGTTTTGAAACCAAACACATCATCAAAGATTATGAGCAGCGCGGCAGTTACGGTATGGTGAACATGAAAGAACGCGCCGAGCTCGCCGGCGGCACACTTTCGCTGAAATCCGCGCCGGGCGCCGGCACGGAAATCCGGGTGGTTGTGCCCATCAATCAGCCGTAAAACCGACCGCTGTATCACCTTTGCCACAAAATCTGGCGGTGGTTCAAATTGACTGATGGAAATTATTCGCCGGTAGGGGCGAACCTGTGTGTTCGCCCTTTTTGGGCAGACACATAGGTCTGCCCCTACCACTCTACCTTGTTTCATCAGTCAAAAATAACCACTACCCAAAATTTTTCACCCGCACCCGGTTTATCGCCGGGTGTCATGATTGAGTACCACACTCGCCAGGAGTGCAGGCTATGAGCACCCGCAGTTGTCGCGTGGGATTGCACGGCAGGAACAACATCACCTTCGCCGAAGTCGATTATCAGGCAATCCGCGCCGCCAATATTGAAACGCTGAAAATGATGGGGCAAACCAGCCCCGCCGTCTTTCAGCGCATCAAAACCGAAAATCCCGACATCGAATTCATCACCCGGTTATATGATGACCGTTTCGGGGTGGATAAACATCCCACGCCGGAAGAATTTGTGGCGCGACAAGTGCCCATTATGAGCGCACTGCAACCCTATTGCACCAAATTCGAGATTCACAACGAGCCGAATCATCAAATGCGCTACGAGGGTTGGGGGCAGGAAGACCGGTACGCGGAGGCGTTCAACAACTGGTTTCTGCAAGTTTACGCGCTGATAAAACAAGCGTTGCCGTGGACGCAGTTGGGTTTCCCCGGCTTGGCAATTCCCCACCGAGATTTGGAATGGATAAAAATTTGCCGTCCCGCCATTGAACGCGCGGACTGGCTGGGCGTTCATTGTTATTGGCAGACCCCGCCGGGGCAGGAACGCAATCATTTAAACGACGCATGGGGATTGCGTTTTAAATATTATCATCAGGAATTCCCGCAAAAAATCATCGACATCACCGAGTGCGGCAATTCCAACATTCAAGCCAATCCGCCCATTGAAATTTCCGAAGGGGCGCTGGCGCAACAATTTGTGGAATATTATCAGGAATTGTTCCGCTATCCGTACCTCAACTCCGCCAGTTTTTTCCTGCTCTCATCGCAAGACCCCACGTGGGATTTTTTCGCGTGGCGCTCGGAAAACGGACGGGTCAAGCCGGTGGTCTCCGCCGTGGGAAAAATGCCGCGCCCAACGCGCGTCCCCGCCCGCGCCGTCAGCGGCATCACCCCGCCCGGCACGGAAACCACCATCGGCGGCGAATTTTCACTGCCCACCCTATCCATCAAAAATATTGCCGCCAGCCTGCCCCGCAGCGCCACGGCGCAGTATCCCAATCGCGCCCTCACCGCCATCAACCAAATTGTGATTCATCACACCGCCATTTCAGAGAAAGTCGGTCCGCAACGGGTGGCGGAAGCGCAGGTGTCCCGCCTGAAAAAGCCGGGCATCACCTACCATTATTTCATTGCGGAAGACGGCACAGTCTACCAGACCAACGCGCTGACCACCGAAACCGACCACACCGCCGGGTACAATGCGCGCAGTATCGCCATCGCTTTCGCGGGGAATTTCACCAGCGTCACCCCGTCGGCGGCGCAGATACGCGCGGGGAGCATTTTGTGCGCCACATTAATGCTGAAATTCAACATTCCGCCCGCAAATATTGTGGGCGCACAGGAATTGATTGCCACTCAAAGCCCGGGCAAACAATGGTTGGCGGGCGCACGCTGGAAAGATACGCTGATGGCGCAAATTTATCGGCTGCGCACCCGCCCCGACTCGCCGACGGAACCGGGCGTCCCGGCATCGGACGACGATTTGCGGCGATTGGCGCAACAATTGGCGGACGCGCTGACGGCGAATCAACTGGCGCAGCAGAAAATCGCGGTGCTGGAAGCGGAGCTGGCGCGCCTGCGCAACAGCCAGCCGCCGGCGCAACCCGCATCGGAAGACAGCCAGACCATCGCCGACCTGAAAGCGCGCATCGCCGAGCTGGAACTGCAACTGAGTGTGGCACGCGATATGGCGGGCAACAATGGCGCACCCGCGCCCATCACCTCCCCCACGCCGCCCAAGCCGCAGATTGTACCGCCAAAAATTGAAAACATTGTGGCGCAGTTGCCCCATCATCCCACCTTAAAATACCCCACCCGCGCCCGCAGTGATATTAAAATGATTGTGGTGCATCACAGCGGCGTTCCGGCGTCCATCACCGCGCAGAAAATTGCGGATTTTCGGGTGAAGAAAAGCGGGTGGGCGGGCATCGGTTTTCATTTTTTTGTGCTGCCCGATGGCACGATTCAGCAAACGAATGAACTGGAGACCATTTCGCGCCATGCCGGCGACCAAGATGAGGAGAGTGTAGGGGTGACTTTCGCGGGGAATTTCACCACCGATGCCCCCACCGCCCGGCAAATTGTGCAGGGCGGGCATCTGATTGCGTGGCTGGTGCGCTCGCTGAACCTTTCGGCGGGGGATGTGGTGGGGCACAAAGCCATTGCCAGCACCCCCTGCCCCGGCACGGACTGGGCTTCGAGCGCGGGCTGGGGCGCATCGCTGCGGCAAACCGTGGCGCGGTGGCTGTCGGGGGCTGTGCCCACCGGCGCGCCGCCCGTCACCGAAAGCCAACCGGCGGTGAAGCCACCCGCCGCGAAAACTATTTTCCATTACCTGCTGCTCGGCTCCGCCGCCGACCGGCAAGCCGCCACGAATTACATCGCCGCCTTCAACCCCACCGTGGGTTTCGACAGCGCCCAAGCGGCGAAAGCGCAATTTGTGACCATCGTCGGCAATACCGCCGCCGTCTCCGCCTCGGTGGAACAGCAGTTGCGCGCCGCCGGGAGTCAGGTTGAGCGAGTGGCGGGCAATTCGCCAATTGCAGTGCAGGCGCTGCTGGACAATATGGCACGCACCAATCGTCGCTTTTTAACGCTTGAAGGAGCATAACTTTGAATTTGAGCGCACAACTCCCCATTGATGAAGAACAATCGGCACAGGAAACATACCACGTGGATTTACCGGACTTTTACGGTCCGATGGATTTGCTGTTGTCGCTGATTGAGCAGGAAGATTTGGAAATCACCCAAATTTCGCTGGCGCGGGTCACCGACCAATATTTGGGTTACATTCGTTCAATTCAGGATATTTCGCCCGATACCCTGACCGAATTTCTGGTGGTTGCGGCGAAATTGATTCTCATCAAATCGCAGGTTTTGTTGCCCAAGCCGCCGCCCGGTATTCTGGATGAAGAAGAGGAAGACAACACCGACGATTTGGTACAGCAACTGCGGGATTACAAACGGTTTAAAAAGCTGGCGCAATCGCTGGGGGAAGTGCAACAGCAGGGCGGGCGAAGTTTTGTGCGCATCGCGCCGCCGCCCAAAATCGAGCCAAAGCTCGATATGGGGGATGTGACGATGGCGGATTTGCTGTCGGCAGTGCGGCAGGCGTTGGCGGTCAAACCCGCCGCGCCGCCGGTGGACTCGGTTGTTTCGCGGCAGCGCATCACTATCGGGGCGCAAATCGGCAGTATTCGCCGGCGATTGCGTCACAGCACCCGCCTGCGTTTTTTCGATTTGTTGGAACACGCCAACACCAAAGTTGAGGTGATTGTGACCTTGCTGGCGGTGCTGGAATTAATCAAACGGCAGGTGGTGGATGTGACGCAGGAAGAAAATTTCGGGGAAATTGAGATTATAAAAAAAGAAGACTCAGCACTTTCCGATGAAGATTGGGAAGCGTTGAGTCAGATGGAAGATTTGTCGTAAAAACCGAGATTAGTTATTGGAGATTCGTAAAACGTAAAACGTAATACGTGAAAACGTGAAACGTGATGGCTAAAGACTGCCCGCTATTTTACATCTCGCTTTTTGAATTTTTTGCTATTTTTGCCCCTTCTCCGGCAATCACGATGATATATTCGCCTTTTGCTTTTTCGCTTTTCGCAATATCCAGCAATTCTGATATGGTTCCCCGCCAGACACGCTCATACAATTTGGTCAAATCGTTCACCAGCGCGGCTTGTCGATTGCCATAAACAGCCAGTGCATCTTCAAAAAATGGTTCAAGGCGGTGCGGGCTTTCGTAAAATATCAGGGTATGGGGGGAGGTTGCATCCACGGCGAGGAATCGCTGGCGTTTGCCCGACTTTCGCGGGGGAAATCCTCGGAAGGTGAAACTATGGACGGGCAGACCGGACAGCACCAGCGCCATCAGCACGCCGCTCGCGCCCGGAATCATGGTGAAGGGAATGTCGGCTTCGATGGCGCGGCGCACCAGCGTGAAACCGGGGTCGGAGATGCCGGGCGTGCCGGCATCGCTCACCACGGCGACGGATTTTCCTTCCGCCAGCATGGCGATGATACGCTCGCCGGCGCGGTGTTCGTTATGCTCATGGAATGACATTTGGGGTTTTTGGATGTCGAAATGTTTGAGGAGACGTCCGGTTGTGCGGGTGTCCTCACTGGCGATGATGTCCACTTCGCGCAGGATGTCCAGCGCGCGGAGGGAAATATCGCTTAAATTGCCAATGGGGGTTGCTACCAAATACAGCACTATAATTCCTTAAATACATAAAGAAGAAGGCAGGTAATATTGGCGATGACCTACTCTCCCGGGGAGCTGCCTCCCAAGTACCATCGGCGCTGGCGGGCTTAACTGCCGGGTTCGAGATGTGTCCGGGTGTACCCCCGCCGCTGCTATCACC
>JAJRSQ010000005.1 GCA_024278725.1 Chloroflexota bacterium | reverse complement strand
TATGAGTAAAAAAGTTCGCCGCAAAAAAACTGTGGCTCGCAAAAAAACCCCTTCGTGGGTGTGGGCGGCAGTTGCCGGTGCCGTGCTGATTGTTCTCGGCGGTTTGGCAATTTTATTCGCTTCGAACAAATCCGACTACACACCGGAAGTGACCGGCGCACCCGCCCTGAAAGTTGACCGCGAAGAAATTGATGAAGGCGATGTGGAGTTGGGCGTGACCAAACGCACCGTTTTCCGGCTGAAAAACGTCGGGGACAAAACGCTGGAAATTCTGGAAGAGCCGCAAGTTCAGGTTGTGGAGGGGTGTTGACCGCCCCGCGCTGTCGTCGGTTCGATGACTCTCAAACCCGGACAAGAAACTACTTTGACTATGAGCTACCTGATGCACGGAGTTGAAATGGGGGGGCAACATCAGTTTGATGTCCACGTGAAAACCAATGACCCTGCCCACCCGGAACAGTTGTTGGTTGTCCGTTCAAACTGGGTAGAATAAATCCACTTCGCCCCCGCCGAAAAGACTCGGTGGGGGCGCAAAGGTTTTCACGATGCAAAACCGTTTTGAACTCACCCAATATCGCTGGGTAAAAAAAATGTTGCAGTGGCGCGGCTTTCAGCCGGTATTGATGCTTTTCACCCTGTTCTTTTTCGTCATTGCCATTCTCACCGGCTTTTTCGGCACGCCCGCCGGCAGCCACAATTTCGGCATCATTTTCGTGTGGATTGTCTGGTGGGCGTTGCTCATGATTGTGATGGTGCCCTTTTTTGCGCGGTTGTGGTGTACCATCTGCCCCATCCCCGCCCCCGGCGAATGGCTTCAGCGACGCTCGCTCATTCGGCGCAGACCGGGCAAATTGTTCACCCTGCGTCGCCGCTGGCCCCGAAAATTCCGCAACATCTGGATGCAAAACTTCGGGTTTTTGGCGGTGGCGCTCTTCAGCACCATCATCCTCACCCGCCCGTCGGTGAGCGCATGGGTTCTGCTGGGGATGATTCTCGTCGCCATCATACTCAGCATCCTGTATGAAAACCGCATCTTTTGCCGCTATGTCTGCCCCGTCGGGGGATTTATCGGGCTGTATTCGCTCACATCCACCCTTGAATTGCGGGTGAAAGACGCGCAGGTCTGCAAAGACCACAAAACCAAAGATTGCGTCACCGGCAATGAACTGGGCTACGGTTGCCCGTGGCTGGTTTTCCCCGGCAAACTGGAGCGCAACACCTATTGCGGCATGTGCACCGCCTGCCTCACCACCTGCACCCAAGACAACATCGCCATCAACCTGCGCCCCTTTGGCGCAGATTTGCTGGTTGAAAAAGGTCGCTCGCTGGATGAAGCCTTCAAGGCGCTCATCATGCTGGCGTGCGCCCTGCTCTACAGCGCCGTTTTGCTCGGTCCGTGGGGCTGGGTGAAAGACTGGGCGAATATGGATACCCTGCCCCATTGGGCAATGTACGCGGTTGCCTTCATCACCATCAACTTGCTGGCGCTGCCGGGTATCTTCTGGCTCACTGCCGCCGCCACCCGCAAGCTCGCCCGCTTGGACATTCCCCTGAAAAAAGTATTTGTGGATGTGGCGTACAGCCTGGTGCCGATGGGTCTCATCGGCTGGATTGCCTTCAGCTTCAGTTTCGTTTTTGTGAACGGCAGTTATGCCCTTTCCGTCCTCAGCGACCCCTTCGGCTGGGGATGGGACTTGTTCGGCACGCGCAGTTTCCCGTGGACGCCCGTTTTGCCCGATATGGTTTCCGGGCTGCAAATTCTGTTGTTGCTGGCAGGGCTGGTATATGCTATCATCATCGCCTACCGCATTATTCGCCGCCGCGCCGCCACCGATAATCTGGCATGGCGGGGCACGCTCCCCGTGGCGGGATTCCTTTCTGCGGTCACATTCACATTTTTGAGGTTATATATCGGATGAAATTTCTTGCCGACCGCGCCGAACAACGCGCCATCATCGCGCTGATATTCATTGTCATTGGTGTGCCGGTGATAATTTTGGGCTACCAATTTGGCATCCGCCCGCGACTGAACACCATCCGCACCATTGATATTGTTGCCGCCGCGCCGGAAAACGGCGGTTTCCAGCCGGCGGCATTTGAAGTAAACGCGGGCGAAACCATCCGCCTGCGGGTTTCCTCGCCCGATGTGGTTCATGGGCTGGCAATTGGACCCGGCGAAGGGTGGGATTTCGGCATCGTCAAACCCGGCGAGGTGAAGGAAATTGAAATTACGTTTCCGGAAGCGGGACGGTACACCCTCTATTGCAACGTGTGGTGCAGCCCTTCCCACTGGCGTATGCGCGCCGCGATTGATGTGTTCGGGGATGCCCTCGCCACCACGCCCGACCCCATTATTGAGCGGTTGACGGCGCAGGAAATTAATATTGATGCCCCCCACCCCGCCGAGAACGTCCCCGCAGAAAAGCCGTCGGTGACGCGCGGAAAGACCCTGCTGGCGGAAGTTCAATCCAGCCTCCCCCCGGACGTGCTTTCCGCAGAATGGCGGCAGTCGCACAGCCCGGCAGAGGCGCGAGCATTGCTCATCAATTTAGATGATGCCGAAGCGTGGGATGTTGTGGCGGCGCTGTGGCTGGGAGATGCCGACCCCGTGCAGTTGGATGAATCGCAGGTGCTGTACGCGAAAAATTGCGCGGCGTGTCACGGTGCAACCGGCAACGGCGATGGCATCGGCGCGGCGACGCTGATTGAGCAGGGTTACATGGGCGACGGTCCCGCAGCCTTCGCCGACCCGACGACGATGCTCGGCGCGAGCAGCGATATTCTGTACGGCAAACTTCGGCGGGGCGGTATGGGCACGGGGATGCCGGGATTCGGCACGGTGTTCACCCGCGAACAATCCGCGCAAATGATTGATTATTTGTGGACATTTGTCTTCAGCACGGAATGATGCGGGCAAACGACATAAACCATACACCTCCCCTGAAATCGCGCACGCCCCATTGCCCCCTTTTATCTTTGTTTTTCCGCCCGGAACAGGTATAATCGGCACAACAATTTACGCCGTTTGCACCCTACCGCGATAAGCCTGAGCTTCCGACGCCCACACTATGCCGTCACGCTGAACTCGGGTGCATGCCCACAGCGTCTCTATGAGCTGTGAAGGAGAGAGCGGGAATGAAGTTATTCAATACCTTCCAAAAACGAATTGGGTTGATATTTCTGGCGTTTTTTCTGCTGGTTTCCACCTCTGTGGTTGCCAGTTATCTGATTATCGAGACACAAAAGCAAGATGCGTTGGTCATTAACCTTGCCGGACGGCAACGTATGTTGATTCAATCGATGACCAAAGATGTGCTGGAAATTGAGCGGGATACCGGCTCAATGCGTCTGGAGCATATCAATTCGCTGCAAAACAGTGTCGCCAAGTTTGATGCGACTCTGACCGCGCTCATTCAGGGGGGGAATGTCCCCTACCCGCCTTATCCCTCGGTGTATCTGCCCGCAACCAAAACGCCCGTGATTCTGACGCAGTTGCAGGAAATTTCGGGCACGTGGCAATTATTCCGCCAAACGCTCCAACCCATCACCGCCCCGAATACACCGGATGAAACGATTGCCGATGCCAGCGAAGCGCTGAGAAACCTTTCGCCGGTACTTTTGCAGCAAGCCGATGAAATTGTGCGGCTATATGAAAATAATTCCAACCAAAAAGTCTTTTACCTGCAACGCATTCAAGTGGTCTTTTTTCTCAGCGCCCTGCTCTTGCTCGCCGTCGGCGTTGCCGTCACCCAAAAAGCAATTGCCCCGCTGCACATTTTGGGCAAAACCGCCAAACGCATCGGCGATGGCGATTTGAACACGCCGGTGGCGGTTGCCGGGGTGGATGAAATTCAATTGCTGGCGCGGACGCTCGACCGTATGCGGCTGCAATTGCATGCCTCGCAATCACGGCTGGAGGAACGGGTGTCGCAACAAGCCTCGGAGCTTGCCACCGCGTTTGAACTGAGTCAGGAAATTGTCGCCGAACTGGATATTGACCACTTGTTGACCTCGGTGACCAACCGCGCCAAATCGCTCGCCAGAGCCGACGTGGCAAGTTTGTGTTTGCTCACCCCGGCGGGGAAAACGTTGCGGCTGGTTGCCAACAGCAACGGCATCATTCCCCCGAAAGATTTGGAACACCCGGCGGAGGACGGATTAGCCGGCGATGTGGTCTTCGGAGATAAAACGGTCAGCACCGATACGGCGTGCGCCAACTGCACCTTCATGCAACACGTTGACGGCTATTGCGTGGCAACACCGTTGAAAGCCGGAGAGAAAACACTGGGCGCACTGTGTGTCGTCACCGGTGAACCGGCTCACGTCAACTCAGACCACTCGCGCGCGTTGTCATTACTGGCGAACTCGGCGGCAATTGCCATCACCAACGCGCAACTGGTGAAAGAGAAACAGATGCAGGCAGAACAATCGGCGTCACTGGCGGAACGGGAGCGGCTGGCGGCAGAATTGCATGACAATCTGGCGCAAACGTTAAGTTTCCTGAACCTGAAAACCGACCACGTGACCAATTTACTGCATCACTCACAATACGATGACACTCTGGCAGAATTGCGAGCCATGCAATCTGCGATACAGTTGGCATACGGGCAAGTTCGCGCCGCGCTGGTCGGGCTGCGTGAACCCCTTTCCGCACCGGGTGACATCACCCAAAAGATACAATCCATCATCACCGATTTTTCCGACACCACGCAACTCCTCGTGCAATTGACGCATTCCAGCCCGAACACACTGACCCTCCCCCGCACGGTGCAGACGCAAGCGCTCCACATCATCAAAGAAGCGTTGGCGAACATCCGCCGCCATGCCAACGCATCTCATGTCCACATCACGGTGGCGCGCAACGACACATCGGTTTCTGTTTCCATTCAAGATGATGGTGTTGGATTTGACACAACGCACGCCGGCACCGAAAATCATTTAGGATTGATGATTATGCACACCCGCGCCAAACGCAGCGGCGGACACTTAACCGTGCAATCGGCGCCGGGAGAGGGAACAACCATCACCGCAACCCTCCCGTTAGTGACCGCGGGCAAAAACTCACGCTAGGCGAAAAACGCTATGGTAGAAATTTCCATCCTATTGGCAGACGACCACGAACTTTTCAGAGAAGGTTTAGCCGGGCTGATTAACGCGCAACCGGATATGAAAGTGGTGGGGCAAGCCGGGGACGGGCTGGAAGCGCTCACCATGGTGCGTGATTTACAGCCGACCTTGCTGGTGATGGACATCAGCATGCCGGTGTGTACCGGCTTGGAAGCGACGCGGCTCATCCGGGAAACGCCCGGCATCGCCCAGCCCATCATCGTGATTTTAACCGTGCATGACGAAGGGGAAGAGCTGTTTGAAGCCATCAAATCGGGCGCGGATGGCTATTTGCTCAAAAGCGGCAACTCGGCTGATTTTTTACAGGGCATCCGCGCCGCCATCAACGGCGAAGCGACCCTCGCCCCCAAATTGACCACCCGCCTGATGCACGAATTTTCGCGCATTTCAGCCCAACGCCGCCCCCTCCCTAATACGGATGCCGCTTCATACAATTTAACCTTCCGCGAAACAGATGTCCTCAAGCTCATCGCCGCCGGTGCAACCGATAAAGAAATTGCCACCGAATTGACCATCAGCCTGCACACGGTAAAAACCCACGTCAGAAATATCCTGAGCAAATTGCAGGTCACCAGCCGCTGGCACGCCGTCCGTGTTGCCCACCAGCATGGATTAATCCCCGAAAAGTAGTCTCCACACTGTAAATACGCCGAAGACCTAATTCTTCCCCCCTTCGCCGTATATTTTCATCCCTCTTTTTTCACTCTCGGTGCAACAATCGAGTGATATTCTTTCCCCTTTCTTTGTTGTATCATTTTTAACAATAGAGACTCACTTCGCTTGGAATGGTGATTTTCATCATTCTGCAACTCACACCCTAATTGTGACCGGTAACTATGCGTGAACATCGAGCGTTCATTATTGGAAGTTCATTATTTGCAGAGACATTGAAACAATTGCTGACCAAAGCGGATAGCGTATCCGTGACAGGACATGCGCTCAGCATTGAAGAGAGTCTCTCCTTTTTGAAAACGCATGCCATTGACGTGCTCATTGTCGCCAACCATGAGTACGAATCCGGGCAGGGCGATTTCATTCGTCTCCTGTCCGATTACCCCGGCTTGCCCATCTTGTATGTATCGCTCAGCACCAACACCGTACAAGTCATCACCAGTCAGCAAGTTCACGCAAGCCTATCAAATTTACTGGATATATTAGCAACACTACCCGATTCACCGCACGCAGACCATCATTCAAATCTATAACCTTGGAGGAAATAGCCTATGACTGGCACAACTGTTGTATCCACATTAATGGTCAGAAAATGGATAGCGGTCTTCTGCTTAACCGCCATCATTCTGGCTGTGTTCGTTGTTGGCGTTGGTGCGGCTCCCCCCCGGCAACAAGGCGGAGAAGCCATATTTCAACAAAAGTGCGCCGCATGTCACACCATCGGCGGCGGGACATTGGTGGGACCGGACTTGAGCGGCGTGACCAATCTGCGCGATGTAGACTGGCTCACCCGCTGGCTCTCAGCCCCGGACAAAATGCTGGCAGACGGCGACCCCATCGCCATCGAATTGCTGAAGGAATTCAACAATATTCCCATGCCGAATTTGGGATTGACCGATGCGGAAGTTGCCGACCTGATTGCATACATGCAAGCGCAGGACGGTGGCGCCGTCACCGTCGAACCGGCAGCCGCCCAGCCCGAAGTGATCAGCCAGCCGCCGGGAGACCCGGATGCCGGCAGTCAACTGTTCATTGGAGAACGCGCCCTGGCAAACGGCGGACCCGCCTGCATCTCATGTCACTCGGTTGACACCGTCCGCGGATTGGGCGGCGGCACGCTCGGACCCAACCTCACCCACGTGTACGGGCGTTTCGGCGATGCCGGATTGAGCGCGTCGTTGAAAGGATTGCCCTTCCCCACCATGCAGGGCGTTTTCAGCAAAAAACCGCTCACGGATGATGAAGTGGCTGATTTACACGCCTTCTTCAGCCAAGCCGACCGAACCACTCAAAAGCCCATCAGCAGCACCGGATTTTTCATCCTCGGCATTTTGGGGACGCTCGTATTCCTTGGGCTGAGTCAACTCATTTGGATAAAACGATTAAACGGGGTGCGTAAACCCCTGGTAGGGAGATAAACTATGAGCTGGATTAAAGACATCATTGACCCGGAAACTCGCCAGTGGGAAGAATTTTACCGCAATCGCTGGCAACATGACAAAGTTATCCGCAGCACGCACGGCGTAAACTGCACCGGCGGATGTTCCTGGGGCGTTTACGTCAAAGATGGCGTCATCACATGGGAAATGCAGCAAATTGATTATCCCAAACTGGAAGGCACACTGCCGCCATACGAACCGCGCGGCTGCCAGCGGGGCATTTCCGCCAGTTGGTACATTTACAGCCCCATTCGAGTGCGCTACCCGTACATGCGCGGCGCGTTGATGGACTACTGGCGTGCCGCCCGCCTCAAATACAACGACCCGGTGAAAGCCTGGCAATCCATCATGGAAGACCCGGAAGCGCGCAAATCGTACCAGCGCGCCAGAGGGAAAGGGGGCTTCCGCCGCAGTACATGGGATGAAGTGCTGGAACTGATTGCCGCCTCGAACATCTACACCATCAAAAAATACGGACCCGACCGCATCGTCGGCTTTTCACCCATCCCCGCGATGAGCCAGCTCAGCTACGCCGCCGGTTCGCGCTATTTGCAATTGGCGGGCGGCATCAACCTGAGCTTCTACGATTGGTACTGCGACCTTCCCCCCGCCAGCCCGGAAATCTGGGGCGAACAAACAGACGTGCAGGAAAGCGCCGACTGGTACAATAGCAAATTCATCATCTCGATGGGCTCCAACCTGAGTATGACCCGTACCCCCGACGTCCACTTCATCGCCGAAGCGCGGCACAACGGTTCAAAATTTGTGGTACTCTCGCCGGACTTCAGCCAAGTGGCAAAATACGCCGACTGGTGGTTGCCCGTCAAAGCCGGGCAGGATTTGGCGTTCTGGATGGCGGTGAACCACGTCATCCTCACCGAATATTTTGTCAAAAACGAAACGCCCAACTTCAACGCCTACCTCAAACAATTCACCGACTCCCCGATGCTGGTGCAACTGAAAAAAGGCGAAAACGGCAAATACACCCCCGGCAGATTCCTGCGCGCCAACACCCTCAGCCAATATAAAAACGAAGAAAACGGCGAATGGAAATTCCTGATGTTCGACGCCACCGAAGGACGCCCCAAAATGCCGAAAGGAACGGTGGGGCATCGCTGGCAAACCAAAAAAGGCGAATGGAATCTGGAATTGAAAGACGGCGTGGACGGCTCGACCATTGACCCGCTGCTGACCTTTGTGGACAACCATGACGCGGTGCTGGAAGTGGGGCAGGAAGATTTTTCCAACAACAATGAAATGGTCTGGCGCGGCGTGCCCGTCAAAAACATTGAAACAGAAAACGGCACGGTTGCCGTCACCACTGTGTTTGACCTGCTGATGTCGCAATTCGGGGTGGAACGCGGCTTGGACGGCGCATACCCCACCGGCTATGATGATGAATCTGCCGTGTACACTCCCGCATGGCAGGAAAAATTCAGCGGCATTGACCGGGAAACGGTCATCAATTTTGCCCGCCAATTCGCCGACACCGCCCGCAATACCGACGGCAAATGCACCGTCATCATCGGCGCGGGCATCAATCACTGGTATCACAACAACCTCATTTACCGTTCCGCCATCACCGCGCTGATGCTGTGCGGCTGCATCGGCAAAAACGGCGGCGGACTGGCGCACTATGTGGGGCAGGAAAAACTCGCCCCCGCCGCGCCGTGGAAAACCGTCGCTATGGCAACCGACTGGGGTGGTCCGCCGCGCGTGCAAAACGCCCCCAGTTGGCACTACATCCACTCCGACCAATGGCGCTATGAAGGTGGCTTCGCCGAATACAGCTCGCTGAAAGGGGACAACCCGTGGACATCGGGGCACACTGCCGACGCGAATGTTCGCGCGGTGCGCATGGGCTGGCTCCCCTTCTACCCGCAATTCGAGCGCAACAGCATCGAACTGGTGAAAGAAGCGAAAGCCGCCGGTGCGGAAAGTGACGCGGAGGTCATTCAATATGTGGTTGACCAACTGAAAGCGCGCAAACTTCGCTTCGCCGTGGAAGACCCCGACGCTCCCGAAAACTGGCCCCGCGTGTGGTTCATCTGGCGCGGAAACGCGCTGATGTCCAGCGCCAAAGGGCACGAATATTTCCTG
>JAJRSQ010000063.1 GCA_024278725.1 Chloroflexota bacterium | reverse complement strand
TATACACCCTTTTTCCGTTTCATGTCCAGATATTTCGATGCGCGGCGGGGAATCTTTCCGGGCGAATTTCAGCGCGTTGGTCAGCACGTTGCGGATTGCCATTTCCAGCCCCATCGGGTCGGTGGAAACGGTGATGTCCGGCACGGTGTTGCTCACCTCACCGCTCACCGTCTGAATATCGTCAGCATGCCGGGTCAGAATTGCGTCCACGAATGCCCGCAATTGTACCGGTTCATTCCGGGTGGCGCGCTGTTCCAAACGGGAATAAGTGAGCAGGTCATCAATCAATTGATTCATCTGAATGGTGGCGGCGCGGATGGTTCGCAGGAAATATTTCCCGTCCTCGTCCAGTTTATCGACATAATCGGCGAGCAATAACCGGCTATACCCGTCAATACCGCGCAGGGGCGCCTTCAAATCGTGCGACACGGAATGGGTGAAGGTTTCCAATTCCCGGTTCACCTTCTGAAGTTTCTGAGTCACCCGCACATATCGCGCGTTGGCGGTCTGCAAATCTTCCAGCATCGCCAGCATCGCCTGATTGAGCTTTTCGGCTTCCGCAGAACGTTCCTCCAGTTCGGCGGTGCGCTTCGCCACCCGTTCTTCCAATTCGGCGGCGTGCTGTTGAATTTGGCGATGCAGCAACGCGTTTTTCAACCCGGTGGCGATGGTATCCGCCAACGTCTCCAGAAATTCGGCACGGACGCTGAAGTCGCGCGCTTCGGCGGACGCCAACCCCAACACGCCGATGACCTCGCCGCCGCTGACGAGCGGGAGCGCCGCGAATGAGCGCATACCCGCTTTTTTGCATTCCTCCCATGTGCAGCGCAAATCTTTGCGGATGTCTGCGGAATACAGCGCTTCGTTCTTCTGCGCCGCCAAACCGCACAAACATTGTCCCAACCGATGCAACGGGGTGGCTTGATGGCGGTATTTCTCGTGCCATGAACTTTCTGCCAACAAACGCAGTCGGCTGTTTTCTCGCAAAAAAATCAATGCCATATCGGTATGCAACATCTTGGCAACCGCTTCGATGGCGGCGGTCATCACTTCTTCCAACTGCAAGCTGGCGCTCACCGTCCGGCTCACCACGTTCAGGGTGGTTGCTTCTTCCGCGTAACGGTGCGTTGTCGCCACCGATTCTTTGCGCTCGGTGATGTCCACCGATGTCCCCCACAAAATTTTGGGGTTTCCGGCATCATCCCGCTGTAATTCCGCCTGAGAGTGTGTCCACAAAACAGAGCCGTCGGGGCGCAAAATCCGATGCTCCACATCGTATGGTTTCTCCCCCCGTATCGCCAGCGCGAGTTGCTGCTGCACAAACGCTTTATCATCGGGATGCACCGCTTTGGCAACCAATTCGGGGGTCGTTTCCACTTCCTCTTTTTTGACGCCGTACATATCATACAGCCCGGCGGACATCACAATTTCATCCGTCTCCAGATTCCATTCCAAAAAACCCATGCGGGCAACCTGCTGAACTTTGGTCAACCGCTCCCGGAGTTGATGCAATGATGCCTCCATCTGTTTACGCCCGGAAATATCGCGGGCGATGCCCAGCACCTGCATTTCGCCGTCCGGCAGAGGAACGGGGGTGAGATGCCACGCCACGGAGATGTTATGCCCGTCCCGATGGCGCAACTTCGCTTCCACGGGGGGCGTTTCATGCCATGCGTGGCGGTCGGCGGGGAAGGCGTCCGCGTTCAGCAAGTCGTACACGGTCATCGCGCGGAGTTCGTCCACAGTGTACCCCGTCATGGCAATGGCGGCGGGGTTGGCATTTTGACATTCGCCGTTCAGGTTGAAAATGAAGACCGCGTCACGGGAAACATCAAACAGCCGACGGTACAATGCGGTATCATTCAATTTTGGGGGAGATGAGGTATCCATTCGATATGTTAGTCCTCCTCCAGAAGCGGGTCATTCGCCACCGGCGTTAACCCCGCCTGCAATAATTGGGCGCGCAATTGTTTGATGGTGCGTTTCAGCTCGGCGATGCGGAGTTCCCGCCCCGCCATCAGATTGACCATGCGCTGAAGCTCGTCGGTGCGCCGGCGGACGCGCTGCTCGAGTTCGTCGGCATAAGTGCGCAACACCTCTTCCGCTTTGCGTTGGTCGGTGATGTCGGCGTGCATGCCCACCGTTCCCACCAGTCTCCCTTCGGCGTCAAAAACCGGCGACCCATTGATGCGGAACAGAATGCGCCGCCCGGATTTGTGGCGCACCCACAAATCATACCCTGTGGATACCCCTTGCGCGCGCAACTTCTCCTGTGCGCGCAGCACGGCAAGCTGGTCTTGATCCTTTTCGGGGTCGAGCAATAATTCATGAATCACCTGCCCATACAATTCGTCAACGGTATAGCCGGTCAATTCGCAAAAACGGGCGTTCACAAACTGCACCCGCCCGTCATTATCCACCTGTGCGATGCCTTCGTGCATCGTTTCAACCACATTACGGTAGCGCGCCTCGCTTGCCCGCAACGCCTGCTCCGCCGTCACCTGCTCGGTGATGTCGCGCCCGCTGGTGACAATTGCTCCCACGTCGGGGTCGTTGAGCAGGTTGTTCGCCGCAACTTCCACCCAGCGCCATGCGCCGGATTTTTGCCGGAATCGCGCCCGGATGCGGAAGGTATCGCCGGGGCGCGCCAGAATTTTTTGCAAAAAACGGGTGACGCGGGGCAGGTCATCGGGGTGTACCCAGTCTTTTATCCCCATGCCGACTGCCTCTTCCCGGCTGAAACCCAACACCGTGGACACAGCGGGGCTGGCGTATATCACCACGCCTTCGGCATTGACCAGATTGATGATGTCCGAACTAAGTTCGACCATCTTTTTGAAAGTGATGTTGCGTCCGGTGTCCAAGCTCATCCTCCATGGATGCATGATTGAAAAACAGTTGTGACACTAATATTATACGATATTTGCGCCATTATGGCTACCTTTTTCACAAAAAAACCACGGCTGTTGCAAAGTAAAGTTTAAGGTTGCCGGTTTTCATGATTTCACGCCGCAGGGGCGATTTGCGAGCCGCTCTTACGCATTTCCTTCCGGTTTTAACGAAAATCGGTGGCGTTGTAGGGCACGCTGCAGCGTGCCCCTACATTTCCTGCGCAAAGTATTGTTTGTCAAGCGACTTTGCAACAACCCTGAACAAAAAAACGCCTGCCGAATGGAATTGTCGGCAAGCGTGTTGAGTGAATTATCCGGCGATGGCAGGCGGTGCATCGTCAGCGAATTGAATCGAAGAGCGCATCAATGGCGGCTTGGTCCCATTTTTCGGCGCTGCCCTGCGCCAAAAACAGCACCCGCCCTTTTTCGGTTTCAAATAATGTACTGACCTGACGGTACGGCGTGCCGCCGGGGTCTTCGCCTTTGCGGTAGGTGAGCGTCACTTCCTGCCCGTTGATGGTGCGCGTTTCCACATCGTCCAGCGTCAATTTTAACTGCTGGAAGGATGTTTGCTGCTGCAATGCGGATTCCACTTCTTTTTGCAGAATGGCGGGGTCAACCGCATCATTGGTGGGGATTTTCAGCATCATCATCAGCGTGGCGTCGGGTTCGAGGTTGTCTTTGGCAATGGCGACCATCTCCATGCCCATCAAGTCCATCCCGAAAATTTCGGAATAGCCTTCCGGCAGGGTGTACGTGGCGATGTCCGCGCTCAATGTGTCGAGCTTTTCCGGCTCGGTGACCATTGCGCGGTTGATTGACCAAAAGCCCATCATCAGCAACGCACCACAGCACACACACGTTATAAACGTCACCGCCAACCCGGCAATGGTGAGTTTGATGCGTCTCGGTTTTTCTTCTTCGGCGGACATCACTAATCCTTCTCGTATGGCACACCGTCGGCGGCGGGGGCAACAGCGCGCCCGACCACACCCGCCAG
>JAJRSQ010000062.1 GCA_024278725.1 Chloroflexota bacterium | reverse complement strand
ATTTTCGTTCATCGCCAATGCTTTGCCGTTGGGCAGGAAGGGGAATTGTGCCGTTTCCACATCGAAGCCCTGCTCGCGCGCCTGCGCTTCCGTCAACCCCACCGATGCCACTTCGGGATAGGCGTAGGTGCAGCGGGGGATATCGGTGTATTTCAGCACGTGCGTTTCTTTACCGGCAATCGCTTCGGCGGCGATGATGCCCTGCGCCGAAGCCACGTGCGCCAACCCCATTTTCCCGTTCACGTCCCCAATGGCGAAAATATTGGCGACATTGGTGCGCATTTGGTCGTCCACGGCGATGTGTCCGCGCTCGGTGAGTTTCACCCCGGCGGCGTCCAGCCCCAGATTTTCGGTGTTGGGCACAAAGCCGATGGCGACCAGCACTTTTTCGGCGGAGATGGTTTCCTGCGCGTCCCCGGCGGAGACCACCACGTCCACCCCGGCATCGGTGGGGGTGATGGCATCCACGCGCGCGCCGGTTTTTATCTTCAACCCCGCCCGTTTGAACTGCCGCGCCGCCTCTTTGCTGATGTCTTCATCTTCCAGCGGCAGCACACGCGGCAGCATTTCCACCACCGTCACCGTCGCGCCGTAGCGTTTCCACAGCGTCGCAAATTCCACGCCGATGGGACCCGCGCCGACAATCACCGCCGATTTGGGTGCGTCGGTCAAATCCAGCGCATGCCGGTAGGTGATGATTTTTTCGCCGTCGGCGGCGACGCCGGGAATCAAGCGCGGTTTGGCGCCGGTTGCCAGAATGATGTGCTTGGCGGTCACCATTTCGCCCGACGGTTGCACCTCAACGGTGGTCGCGCCGGTGAGTTTCGCCGTGCCCTTGATGACGGTGATCTTATTTTTGCGCATCAAAAAGGTGACCCCTTTGGATTGCCGCGCGGCAATTTGACGACTCCGTTTGTGCGCCGCGCCGTAATCGACCTTTAAATTTTCAAACGAAAAACCGAATGTTTTCCCCTCGGACAGGGTGTGAATCACTTCCGCGTTGCGCAACAATGCCTTTGTGGGAATGCATCCCCAGTTCAGACACACCCCCCCCAGATTTTCTTTTTCCACCACTGCCGTTTTCAACCCAAGCTGGCTGGCGCGAATCGCCGCGACATATCCACCCGGACCGCCGCCAATCACCACCACATCATATTCACTCATCGTCGAGAGTCTCCTTTCAAAATTGCAGGGTTGCAGAGTTGCAAACCCCAAATTTCACCTATCACAAATTTCCACCACGCCGTCAATATTGTACCCGCCGGTTGGTGGTCATGTTCAATATCATTTCAAAAGCAAAAATGAAGCCCACAAAAAAGACATCCACCACCACCGCAATCCCCAACGCCGATGCCATGAACGACACCATTTGCGCGCCGTATGTTTGCACGGCATCCGGCACAGTGGTGATGATACCCGCCGCCACCGCCACCGCAATAATGCCGATGAAAACCAGTGTCACCGGCAGCCAATAAACGCGGTCGGCGGCGCTGGGCATCATGGCATTGGCGATGGCAAACAGCAAATAGAGCCACAGCCAAAAATCGGGCATGGCGATGCTGGCGCTGATAATATTGAGCATACGGGTCAAATCGCCGCGAAACATCACCTGCCCCAGCGCATCAAATTGCAAAAACCGTCCGATTGCCAGCACGACGATGCTGCCGAACAGCAGGGGCGCGATGCCCACCAAACTGTGGCGCAACGGTCCCACCCCGCTCACCTGCACGGAACCGAGCACCAGCTCCCGCCCTTTTTTGCGGGGCCAGAGGGAGAACTTTCCCACCTGCACCCGCAAAATCAACGCCATCAGATAGTGGCTCAACTCGTGCAGAAAAATCCCCGGCAGAAAGAGGAAAAAATACAGCCACACCGCCACGGCTTGATTGTTCGATACCAATAGCCCCACCCCCTGCACGTGCGCGGTGATCCATCGATTCAACAGCAGCAGCACCAACAGGGTGATGATGAGCCAGAATAAACTGCTCCACGGAAACATATCGGCTTATTTTGCCGCCGAGTTGACCAGCGCGGCGAAACTTTCGGCGTTGAGGCTCGCCCCGCCGACCAGCCCGCCGTCAATTTCCGGTTGCACCATGAAGCTGTCCACGTTGCCGGGTTTGACGCTGCCGCCATACAGCACCCGCACCGATTGCGCTGTTTCTTCCCCGAACATGTCGGCAATCACGCCGCGAATGCTCAAACCGATGATGCTGTTGACCGCCGCCGGTTCCGCCGTTTTGCCCGTGCCAATCGCCCAAATCGGCTCATAGGCGATGACCAGTCCGGCAACCTGCGCCGCCGACAACCCGGCGAGCGCGCCGCGAATTTGCCCGCTCACAAAGGCTTCCGTTTCCCCCGCTTCATTCTGCGCCAGATTTTCGCCGCAGCAGATGATGGGAATCAGCCCGTGCGCCAGCGCGCTCTTCGCTTTTTTGTTGACCGTTTCATCCGTTTCGCCAAAATATTCGCGGCGTTCCGAATGCCCGAAAATGACATATTGGCACAATCCGTCCAGCATCAACGGCGATACTTCGCCGGTGAATGCGCCCTGTTCCTCCCAGTGCATATCCTGCGCCCCCACGGAAATATTGCTGCCGCGCACCGCATCGGCAACGGCGGCAAGGGCGGTGAATGATGGACACAGCACCACCTCCACGGCGGTTTCATCCCCCACCGCTGATTTCAAAGCGGCAGCCAGCGCCGACGCTTCGGGGATGGTTTTGTGCATTTTCCAGTTTCCAGCCATAATTGGTTTTCGCATTGGGTTTTCCTCCTGCGGAAATGCTCTCAAAATGTCTGCCTATCTTACCATGCGCATGGTAAAATAACCAGAGCCATTATACAAGATTGCATGATACATCCCAAAAATCGAACCATCGCTGAATTGTGGTATAATGGTGTTGCCAACGCTTTGGCGGGAGTTTTCCGGTGTTGTTATCTGCCTCATTTTACAATCGTCCCACCCTTGATGTTGCCCGCGACCTGCTGGGGAAGCAGTTGGTGCGGGTATGGTATGGCGTGGAACTTCGCGCAAAAATCGTGGAAGTGGAAGCCTATATCGGGGAAAATGACACCGCCTGCCATTGCTCAAAAGGACGCACCCCCCGCACGGAAGTGATGTTCGGCGCGGGCGGGCATGCGTATGTGTATTTGGTGTACGGCATGCATCACATGCTGAATGTGGTGACGGAAGGGGATGGTTTCCCCGCCGCCGTGCTCATCCGCGCCGTGGAGCCGTTATCCGGCGTGGAAATGATGAGGGAAAATCGGGGGCGCGCCGCCAAAAACCTGACGAATGGACCCGGACGGTTATGTCAGGCAATGGCAATCGACCGGCAATTGAACGGCTGGAATCTCGCCGCCGGGGAATGGCTGTGGCTGGAAGACGCGCCCGCCGTCGCCCGCAGCGCCATCGCCACCGGAGCGCGCATCGGCATTGGGTACGCCTCCCCCACCGACCGGCGCGCGCCGTGGCGGCTGTGGCTGAAAGACAATCCGCACGTTTCGCGGTGACATTTCACCGGGATGATTTTTTTAGAAGCTATCCGTAAAATGATGGCACATTTCAATCGCAAATATCACGAATTTTGGTGGTGTACAGAAGTTAGTGATATGTCATTGCGAGGGCGTAGCCCGAAGCAATCTCCGCGCTCCATTGATGGGAATTGCTTCGCCTTCGGCTCGCAACGACAACCGCCGTCACTTACATTTGAACCACCACCGAATTTTTATTGATTATTGGTGTCATTCGGTTACTCGTGATATTCGTGATTTTATTATCTCCAACTGCGCCGGGTCTTATGGATAGACACTCAATACATTCCTCGGAGGGCATTATGAATTCTTTTGATTTGCTGATACTCTTCATCCTGCTTTTAGACGTTTTGTGGGGCGCGACACGCGGCTTCACCCGCCAGTTTCTCGGCTTGTTGAGCATCTGGCTGGCAATTGTGATTGACCTGTGGACTTATCAGCCGTTCAGCGTGCTGATTTT
>JAJRSQ010000061.1 GCA_024278725.1 Chloroflexota bacterium | reverse complement strand
GCATTGCCATCACTGCGTTGGTGTTGATGCTCGCCGCGTGACCGTGCGGGGGAGTAGCCGCCCGCCGAAAGAGTTGAGCAGCACCGCGCTGACACTCAACACCATCGCAATCATCGCCCAGGCGGGATGCACCAGTCCCGTTACTGCCAACGGCACACCGATGCCGTTGAAGGCGAATGCCAGCAATAAATTTTGCACCGTTTTTCGGTAGGCGCTGCGCCCGATGAAATAAGCGTCCATCACCCCGCCGAGCCGCTCGCTCACCAAAATAATGTCCGATGATTCAATCGCAATATCCGTCCCCGCGCCAATGGCGATACCGACATCCGCCTGCATCAGCGCGGGGGCATCGTTGATGCCATCACCGACCATCGCCACCCGCTCACCCGCCTGCTGCAATTGGCGCACCTGCGCCGCTTTTTCGTCGGGCAAAACTTCCGCCCGCACCTGCTCAATCCCCACGGCGGCGGCAATCACCCGCGCCGTGCGGGCATTATCGCCGGTGAGCATCAGCGGGCGCAGTCCGGCGGCTTTCATGCGGGCGATGGTTTCGGCGGCGTCATCTTTCAGCGTATCGGCGACGGCGATAGCGCCCAAAAGGGTGCGCTGTCCGTCCGCCGCTTCTGCCGCCACCAGCAGCACCGTTTTCCCCTCATTTTGAACGCGGTGCAGGTCGGCGGTCAACGTTTCCGCCGAAATACCGAGTTCCGCCAGCCAACTCTGACTCCCTACCAAAATCGTGCGCCCGTCCACGTCCGCCCGCACCCCTTTGCCGGAAAAAGTTTCAAAATTGCGGGTGATGGGAATATCCAGCCTCCGATTCAGCGTTGCCAGCACCACCGCCCGCGCCAGCGGGTGCTCGCTCCCCTGCTCCACCCCCGCCGCCAGCCGCAGCAACGTGTCGGGGGTCGGCGCGGTTTCCGTTTTGGGGATGAGGATATCGGCGACATCCGGCTTCCCTTTGGTGATGGTTCCCGTTTTGTCCAGCACCACCGTGGTGAGGTCTTTGAACACCTGAAACGCCTCGCCGGAACGCATCAAAATCCCTTTGGAGGCGGCTTCGCCCCCGCCGCGAATCATCGCCAGCGGGGTCGCCATCCCCAGCGCGCAGGGATAGCCCATCACAAACACCGCCAGCCCGCCGAATATCGCGCGCGGGAAGTTCGGCTGTCCGGTCACAAACCATGCGCCCACCGTCCAAATGATGAAGCCCAGCGCGGCGAAACCTAAAATGGCGGGGACATAATATTGCAGCACCACATCCACCAGCGCCAGCAAACCCGGTTTCATCGCCCGCGCTTCTTCAATGCAGCGCGCCACCCGTTGCAGATAACTTTCGTCGCCCACTTGGGTGACGCGGACAACCAGCCCGCCCGCCTGATTCACCGACCCGCCGATGACCTCATCCCCCGCTTCTTTTTCCACCGGCATCGATTCCCCGGTGACGATACTTTCATCCACCGTGGATGTGCCTTCGGTGACGCGCCCGTCCACCGGAATGGCTTCGCCGGGGTGGACGCGCACCAAATTTCCGGGGACGATGGCGTCAATGGGGACTTCGACCGTTTCGCCGTTTTCCCGAATGAGTCGGGCGGTTGCCGGTTGCAGGGCGAGCAATTTTCGCACTGCTTGCGAGGCGCGGGTGCGCACCAGCAGCGAGGTGTAGCCCGACAGGATGTGATAGGTGGTGATGAAAGTGGCGACGGCGAAAAAATCGGCGGCGGGGAATTGCAGCGCGGGAATGTTCTGCCATTGCCCCAGCAGCCCCAGTGTCCCGCCGGTGAGTCCGGCAAACGCGCCGAATTCCAGCAAAACATGCTGGTTCAAAATGCCCCGTCGCAGCGAGTGATACGCCATTTTGAGGATGTACCCGCCCGGACCAAACACCGTGACGAGCGCCAGCAACGGCATCACCACCTGCATCGGCGGGCGCAGAATGGCGAGCGGGAACAGCTTCAGCCACATCAGCAGCATCAGCGCGGCGCTGATGGCGGTGAACGCCCCCGCCAGCCACAAGCGTCGCCGTTCCGTGCGCAGTTCCGCCTCTTGCTCCTCGAATGAGCGCACTTTGCGCGGGTCGCGGACGGTGTAGCCCAGTTGGCGCATCGTGTCGCGCAAGGTGGTCGGCGATACCACTTGCGGGTTGTAGCGCAACAGCGCCTCTTCGTGCGATAAACTGACGTGAATTTCCTGCACGCCATCGATGCGGTCATACGCCTGCCGGATGGTATTGGTGCAAAATGAGCATGACATCCCGCCGATTTTCAATTGCAGAGTTTCCGTATTTGGATTGCTTGCCATAATTGTCGCCATTCCCGCCACGCGCGGATGATTCATGAAATTTGATGTCTATTTATGACTGCCCGGGTGGATAGAGAATAGAACGCGGATTAACACGGATTAGCGCAGATTTTAAAATATTTTCAGGAAAATCCGTGGAAATCTGCGTGCATCTGCGTCCAAAAAAGAGTTGTCCGTCAATCAAGTATACACCTTCCAGTGAATGGAAGGTCAAATGCGGTTTTGCTCACAAGGGGTGGGTTGAATCGCCGTTATTTGCCAATTCAGGTATTTTCGGTACAGTTTTACTGTCGGGCATCTGCCCGGACATTCAAACGAAAAGGCACACCATGAAAAAAAATCTCTACCGGTTGCTGACCGGATTCTTTCTCGCGTTTATTCTTGATGGATTATCAAAATATTGGATTGATACAACTTTCACGCCCTTCCAACCGCACCCGGTTCTCGGCGAGTTTTTCCGGCTGACGCTGGGATACAATACCGGGGTGGCGTTCAGCCTGTTCGACGATAGCGGCATATTGCCGCTCATTCTGACCGGCGGCATCATTTTGGGCGGCGGCATCTGGGCGATTGTGGCGCTGCGGCGCGGTGAGCTTTCCCCGTTGACCGCGCTGCCCATCGGGATGATAGCCGGGGGGGCGTTGGGGAATTTCATCGACCGTTTTCCGGACGGGCGCGTCACCGACTTTCTGGATTTTGGCTTGGGGACGTGGCGCTTCGCTACCTTCAATCTGGCGGATACCGCCATTGTGACGGGCTTGGTTTTTTTGATGGCGGTGATGCTGCTGGAGAAAGACGGCTCGCCGGGTGAACCCGACCCGGAGCAAATTTAGTTTCAGACGAAATTTCGGGGCGATGCAGCTCACAAACGCAGGGGTGACTTTTTGAGTCACCCCTGTAATATTTGAATGAGCTTGCCGGGTAATGCGTCAACGGTATTCCGCTATCGTGTCGGCGCATCCTTCGGAATGCGATGTATCTTGACGTGTGGCGTTCCGATGTTACGCTTTGAATTTCAGCAGCCGCAGGGCATTGGCGACCACAACCAGCGTGCTCCCCTCATGCAGGGCGACTGTCCCGCTCAGGGGGATGATGCCCAGCACGGATGTGACCAGCAATACCCCGATGAGACCCAATGAAAATGCCAAATTCTGTTTGATGATGGCGCGGCTGGCTTTGCTGAGTCCCACCGCAAAGGGGAGTTTGCTCAAGTCGTCCGCCATCAGGGCGACGTCAGCGGTTTCCAGCGCGACGGCGGTTCCCGCACCACCCATAGCAATGCCGACCGTGGCGGTCGCCAGCGCGGGGGCATCATTCACCCCGTCACCCACCATTGCCACATCGGTATACTCCGCCTGCAACGATTTGATGGCGTCCAGTTTGTTCTCTGGGAGCAGTTCGGCGCGCACATCGGTCATGCCGATGTCGCGTGCGATTTCCTGCGCTACCGTTTTGTTGTCGCCGGTGAGCATCACCAGCCGCTTGATGCCTGTCTGTCGCAGTTTGGCGAGCGTTTCCCGGATGTTGGCGCGGGGCATATCGGCGAGCGCCAGCACGCCCATCGGTTCGTCGTTCAGACTGACGACCATTGTGGTTTTCCCCTGCGCTTCCAATTCTGCCACCGTTTCCGATACCTGCGCGACAAGTGCCGTTTTTCCCGCATCCTGAAATAATTTCAGCGAGCCAATCCATACCGATTGCCCGTCCACCATACTTTGCACCCCGCGCCCGGCAATATTTTCAAGCCCGTCTGCCACCGGCAGCGAGAGATTTTTGTCGTTGGCGGCATCTACCACCGCTTCCGCCAGCGGGTGATTCGATTGCTGTTCCACGGCGGCGGCGATTTTGAGGGCGGCATCGGCGTTGTGTCCGTTCAGCGGCACAATATCGGTGACGGTGAATTTTCCCTGCGTCAGCGTCCCCGTTTTGTCGAACGCCATCACGTTGAGCGACCCCAGTTTTTCCAGATAGACACCTCCTTTTATCAGCACCCCGTTTTTGGCGGCTTGCGCGATGCCCGCCAGCACG
>JAJRSQ010000060.1 GCA_024278725.1 Chloroflexota bacterium | reverse complement strand
TGAAACGTGAAACGTGAAACGTGAAACGTGAAACGTGAAACGTGAAACGTGAAACGTGAAACGTGAAACGTGAAACGTGAAACGTGAAACGTGAAACGTGAAAATATAGTCAACGATTCGCGGTTGTCAAACCATCACCCGCTCAATTGTGCCCGAAACGGTATCATAAATCACGAAACTCGGTTCGCCGAAACGCCCCATAATTTCGCCGGGGTTGACCCACACCGTTGCGCCAACCTGTTTTTCCATAAAAACGTGAGTGTGCCCGCTGAACACCGCATCGTATTTCCCCGTCGCGGCGAGCCCTTCCGCAATTTCCGGGTAATGGGCGAAGGCGATTTCCCGCCCGCCCGCTTCGAGCGTCCCCACCGGATTGTAAAAAGTCACATTCCCCGCCGCGCCCGCAATCTTCATCAGCAGGAACATATCGCCATCGTTGTTGCCCGGCACGCAATGAATTTCGCCCGCAAAGGCATCGGCGATTTGTTTGAGGCTGAACGGCGCGCAAAAATCCCCCAGAAAGATGAGCTTTTCCGCATCACCCAGTTTTTGCAGGGCTTTTTCCAAGTTCCAAATGTTGTCATGACTGTCGGATAAAATTGCGAGTTTCATAATTTCTCCGTGAAACGTGATACGTGATACGTGAAATGCGATAGGGCGTTTATCAAATCACGTTTCACGCATTACACGCTACCGCATCACCCGTTCATCGCCGGTGCGGCGGGTGATGTTTTGCGCATCGCAGTATTCCAGCAGCGCCAGCGCATATTTTCGGCTGGATTGAAACGCATCCCGCACCTGCGCCACGGTGACGCTGCCATTTTTCGCCACAAAATCGCGCAGCCAAGCCACAAAGTCCGCGAAGGTCTGCGGCAGCATCAGCACATCCGCCGAAAGCCGCAACAGTTTTTCGCTTTCCAGCATGGCATTCAGCAACTCTTCATCGCCGCCCAGCGCCTTCAGACTCTCTTTGAATGATGGCGTCGCCATCGGATTGGCGGCAAATTTTTTCAACAGTGCATCCACCAGTTGCTGCTGGTGCGGAGAAAATTGAGGGGCATGGTCTGCCAGCCACACCGTCGTCTCATTCGCGCCGATGATGTTTTCCTGCCGGGCAAATTCGATGACCCGGTTGAAAACGCCGGTATCGAGCTTGAGACGGCTCATCAATTCCCCGCGCGGCATGCCCCGCCGCAGCGGATTGGCGCGATGATACGCCGAAAGAAACCGTTGCACCTGCGCCACAATATTCCCCCACCCCGCCGCCGATGAAACGACCACTTTCGACGCGCCGGGATTGGGGATAGCGGGCGGCGCATCGTCGCGCGGCACGGCGAACACGTCCCCGCGTGCCAGCAGCGATTGCAGCGTCGCGGCGAAATCATCGGCGGAACGGGTACTCCGGTTCGCCAAAACCCGAACCTGCGCCACCCCCAGCCGGTCAATTTCGCCGAGGAGCAAATCTTCCGGCGTGCCGTGCGCCAGCGTTTCCAATTTGCGGATGATGTCCGGGCGGAAACGGCGATGCCGGCGCATGGGCATCGGGTCTACCACCGTCCCGCCGCCAACGGTGAGGCTGGGAGACGGCTGGCGGATGATGAAATGGTCGCCGCGAACGGTGGGGATGCGCCGCACCAGCCGCAACTGCACCCATCCCGATTCGCCCGGCAGAATCTCTTTCGCGTCCAGCAGCCGCAAATGCGCCGAAACTTCCATCGCGCCGATAAAAACATCCACCAGTTGATTATGTTTGAGCGGATGCGGGGCTTCGGGGAGACAGCGCAGGCGGGTGTCAATCAATTGGGTTGCCTCAAGCCAGCCGGGGGTGGTGATGACATCCCCGCGCGAAAGGTCGGTTTTGTTGACCCCCGAAAGGTTTATCGCCACCCGGCTGCCGGGGGAAACAGTTTCCACCGCTTTTTTGTGCGACTGCAAGCCGCGAATGCGCGCCTTGATGCCGCCGGGCAGAATTTCCACTTCCTGCCCCACCGAAAATACCCCGTCGATGAGCGTGCCGGTCACCACCGTGCCAAACCCGCTGATGGTGAACACCCGGTCGATGAACAACCGGGGACGCCCTTTGTCGGGGCGGGCGGGCGTTTTTTTCAGGATGTCATCCAGCGTAGCGAGCAATTCGTCAATCCCCTGTCCGGTGACAGCGGAGACAGGGATGATGGGCGCATTTTCCAGCGCCGTGCCGGTGACGGTTTCCGCAACATCCGCCTGCACCAGTTCCAGCCAATCGTCGCTCTCCGCCATATCGGCTTTGGTGATGACCACCACGCCGGTGGAGACTTCCAGCAAATCCAGAATATCCAGATGTTCGCGGGTTTGAGGCATCACGCCTTCATCGGCAGCCACCACCAGCAGGGCGGCGTCCACGCTGCCGACGCCCGCCAGCATATTTTTGATGAAGTCGGCGTGCCCCGGCACGTCCACAATCCCCACCGATTCGCCGGAGGGAAGGGTCAGCCATGCGAAACCCAAATCAATGGTCATCCCGCGTTCTTTTTCTTCGCGCAAACGGTCGGGGTCAATGCCCGACAGCGCCTGCACCAGCGTTGATTTGCCGTGGTCAACGTGACCGGCAGTGCCGATAACGTGCATGCTCGCCCTCCGCTATTCGTCTGCTGTTGCCAACTCTTCAAACCGAACCTGCCAATCGCGCGCGGCGATGGCTCGGCTCATCACATCTTCTTCCATAATCCTCAGCAGCAGAGTGAGATTTTTCTGCACGCGCGGCATTTCTTCCGACAGCGATTCAGCGGTGGCTTGCACCCGCTCAATATGGCGTTTCACCGCATCCAACTGCCGGTCAATCTCCATAGATTGTTTGCGGCGTTCCTGCTCCTGCACCGATTGCCAGTTTTCCACCTGCGATTTCTGGCGGTCGGCGTTCAAGCGTTGCAATTCCATAAACTCATGTTGCTCGCGTTTCAACTGTTCCTGGAAACTTTGCAGCGATTCCAGCGCCTTCAAATTGCGCTGATAATGCTCGGCGTACCGTTCCAGCCGGTTGTCGAATTCATCCAACCGCCGCTGAATCGATTCCCCCAGTTCCTCCCACGTCCGCAACGCCCGTTCCACCTGGGCGTGTTGATATTGCCCGCGCTCCACTTCCGCCCGCACTTTTTCCTGCACCTTCGCCAGCGCCGTCTGAAATTGCCCGAACTGCGGAATCTGCTGCTCCAGCAGTTCCACCTTCGATTGGTGGAGTTTGGTTTGCTTGAACAGGTCGGTGGTCTCTGCGCTCAACTCGGTGATGCGTTTGGCGTTATGGCTGCGCTGTTCTTCCAAATAGCTGATGGAACGCACCTGTTCGTCCACCTGTTTTGCCAAATTGTCCATCCGCTGCTGAAACGACACCAGCGTCCCCGCCTGTCGGTCGGTTTCCGCGCGCGCCAGCGAAATTTGCTCGTCCAAACTGCGCTGGCGATCCATCTCCTGCCGCACATCCGCGATGGATTTGATGTACGATTCCAGCTCCACCGTCCGCGAGCGTTCCGCGTCTTTCAGGGCGCGTTTTTGCTGCTGCCGCTGGTCATCCAGCGCGGTTTTCATCTCGCCTTTAAAGCGGTCAATCATATTTTCCAACACACTGATTTTACTGAGCTGCGAACGCATCTCCATCAGTTCCGCTTCCAGCGTTTCAACCCGTTTTGCCAGTTCGGCTTTCTCGGTTTCGGTGGTTTCCAGTTTGTGCCGCACCTGCGCCAATTCCGCCTTCTCGCGGCGATATTCACTGTCCAAAAACGATATTCGACTTTCTAATTGGGCGTATTCCATTGCGCCTCCCAAACGTATGATTCGTGAACAGCATTGTAACACATCTCCCCGGTTTGTTGAAATGCGTTCACCCGGTAAATTTGAGCTTTTACCGCACTTAACCTATACTGCGGCGACTCGATTATGTGGGAGATTTGTATGAAACGGTTGTTTGCTCTGTTGGGAAAAATCTTGCTGGCGTTGCTGGGAACAGCGCTCCCCATTTTGGCGCTGGAGTTGACGGTGCGCCTGCTGGGGTTTGCGCCGCCCCCCATTCCGAACCCGAACATCTGGCAATCCGACCCCGATTTGGGCTGGAAGCACCAACCGAACAGCGGCGGCGTGTTTTACAGCAGCTATAATGAATATCAAACCGAGGTGCAGATTAATGCGCTCGGCTTGCGCGACGACCTTTCGCTGACCGGGTACGACATCCCGCCGGAAAAATTGCGCCTGCTGGTGCTGGCGGATTCCTTCGGCGAGGCATTGCAAGTGCCGCTGGAAGAGACTTTTTTCAAACAGGCGCAGCAAATGCTCGAAGAGAAGGGTGTGCCCGTTCAAACCATCAACACCGGCGTGGGCAGCTACGGAACCGACCAGGAATTGCTGATGTTCCGGCAGGAAGGGGTCAAATATCAGCCCGATGTGACGCTGATGTTCTTTTTTGTGCGGAATGATACCGCCAACAGCTACGCCCCGCTGGAAATTGTGCGCAACGGCGGCAGCGTGCAGAAAAGTTATTTCCGGTTGGATGATGGCGGCTCGCTGGTGTACCCCGCGCCGTTTGACCCCGCCACGGCATACGCCAACGGCGTGGAAAAGCCGAAGGAACTCCCACCCGCGCCGATGCTCCCCGTTTCAGACTGGTTTTTCCTGCACAGTGATTTGTACCGCTGGCTCGCGCCGCGTCTGGCGGACATCCCCCCCGTGCTGCACGCGCTGGGTCCCGGCGGGCTTTTGGGCGGCGAGGCGCGCATCCGCGCCACCACCCCCGATGTCCCCATCCCCTTTTTTGTGTACCAAACGCCGATGAACGACGATTGGCAATCGGCATGGGCGCTGATGGACGCGCTGATGGCGGAAACCAAACGGACGGTGGAAGCGAGCGGCAGCAAATTCGCGGTGGTCATCATCCCCGCCAAAGAACAGGTTTACCCCGACCGCTGGGCGCAAACGCTGGCGAAAAATCCGGCGATGCAGGCGCTGCAATGGGATATGACTCTCCCCAACAAAACGCTGGCGAAAATTTTACAGCGGCACGATATTCCATACGTGGATTTACTGCCCGTTTTTGAGCAGGCGGCGCAATCGCAGCCGGAGGAACCGCTCTATTTTGTGCATGACGGACACTGGACTTCGGCGGGGCATGCGCTGGCGGGGAAATCGGTGGCGCAGTTTCTGCTGGATTCGGGTTGGACGGCACGGGGAAAATAAACGCAAGCAGGGGCGGCTCGCGCGAGTCGCCCCTGCAATTTTTTGGTTATTGGGTCGCCCCAGCCGCTTCAGGCGGGGATGAAAAACTGGAAGTTCGGTTTGGCGGCAACCACCCGCCGCTCGTAATTGAGGACAAATTCGCCCAAGCGGGTTTCAATCATGTCCCATTCCTCGCTGTAAATGGCACGCCGAAAAGTTTCCTCATCCTGCGCGGCAAACGCCAGCAACCGCGCCGGATACGTGCCGTATGCCGTCTGCCACCCTTCGGTCATCACCAGCCCCAGCGCCTGCGCGCGCGGCAGGAATTCGCCCATCACAAACCGCCGGTAATCCTCCAGACGATTCGGGCGGACATCATATACCATCAACAATTTATACACCATCGTTCCCCCTATTTCACATCATCCCATGAGTGATACAACTCTTTTTCGCCGGCTTTGATGGCGCGCGCCAGCGCATCCTGGTCTACCGGCACTTTATGCACCCGCACGCCGGTGGCGTGATAGATGGCATTGCACACGGCGGGCATGGTGTTGATGGATGAAATTTCGCCGACCCCCTTCGCGCCGTATGGTCCGGTGCTGACCGGGTCTTCGATGATGGTGGAGTGAATTTTCGGCATAAGCTTGATGCCCGGAATTTTGTAGCGCGCAAATCGCACCGACCACGGCACGCCGTCTTCCAGAATGTACGCCTCGGTGAGGGTGTTGCCCAGCGACATGACGATGCCCCCTTCCACCTGCCCTTCGAGCGCCTTCGGGTTGATGGCGCGCCCCACATCGTTGGCGGCGTACACATCGAGCGCCCGCACTTTCCCCGTTTCGAGGTCAACTTCCACCAACGCGGCTTGCGTGGCGTATGAAAAGGCGACGTGCATATCGCCCCCGGTGCCGAGCGGCTGGGTTTTGGGCGCCCAATATTCATACTGAGTTTTGGGTTCCAACCCCTGCTTTTTCATCCAACCGGCAACCGTGCCGATGGGCACGCTGTCGCCGTTGTAGCGCAGCAACCCTTCCTCAAACCGAATTTCATCCGGGTTCGCGTCCAACTCTTCCGATGCCGCCCGCGCCAGCGCTTCGCGCATCGAACCGGCAGCCATCCGCGCCGCGTTACCCGAAACATACGTCTGCCGCGAGGCGGTGGTGGGTCCCCCGTCGGGGGTCAAATCGGTGTCGGAGAGCAGCACGCTGACCTGCGCCAACGGCAATTGCAACTCCTCGGAGACCACTTGCGCCAACACGCCCGCCAGTCCCTGCCCCATATCCGCCGACGAAATGCGGACTTCGGCGGTGCTGTTTTCAAACACTTCCACTTCGGCGGTCGCTTTGTCGGGCGCGCCGCCGCCGAGACCGGTATTTTTGTAGGCGCAGGCGATGCCCCAACCATAGGCTTTGTGCCCTTCGCGCCATCCCCAGCGGAAGCCGTCGCCGTTGGCGTGAGCTTTGATGCCCCGTTCCACCGCGTCAATCGTGTCCAGCAACCCGACACTTTCCCGCAACAGTTGCCCGGTCGCGGTTTCTACGCCGACGTGCTGGGCATTTTTGCGCCGCAGGTCAATGGGATCCATGCCCAGCACTTCTGCCAGTTTGTCCATATTCTGCTCCACCGCAAAGGCGGATTGGGTCACGCCGAAACCGCGAAACGCGCCCGACGGCGGATTATTGGTGTACATAGCGTAACAATCCACTTTGGCGTGGGGGATGTCATAGGGTCCGGTGGCGTGGGTGGTGGCGCGCCCCATCACCTTTTGGCTCAAACTTTCATACGCCCCGCCATCGCCGAACAATTCGGCGTGGACTGCCACCAGCGTGCCATCTTTCTTCGCGCCGGTTTTAATGCGGATGATGGTGGCATGCCGTTTGGGATGCGCCAGCAGCGATTCGTGCCGGCTGTACAGCAGTTTCACGGGTTTGCCGGTGACATTCGCCAGCAGCGCCACATGAATCTGCCCGGCGATGTCCTCTTTGCCCCCGAATCCACCGCCGATGAGCGTGCCGCGCACCCGCACCGATTCTTCCGGCACGGCGAGCACACGAGCAATCTGGTGTCGGTCTTGATACGGTATCTGCGAGCCGACATAAATGGTCAGTTTTTCGTGCTCTTCCACCCCCGCCGGAACGGCGATGGCGCATTCCGGTTCCATAAAAGCGTGGTCAATGGTCGGGGTGCGATATTCACCCTCCACCACCACCTCGGCTTCGGCGAAACCCTGTTCGATGTCGCCGTGGCGCACTTTGATGTGCTTGATGAGATTATCGGTTTTCCAATTGTCATGGATGACCGGCGCATCGGGACGATAGGCGGCTTCGGGGTCGGTCACGGCGGGCAGCGGCTCGTAATCAACTTTGATGAGCTTGAGCGCGGTATCGGCAATCTCTTCCGTGTCGGCGGCAACCACTGCCACCGGGTCGCCCATGTAGCGGACTTTATCAATTGCCAGCGCGGGCCAATCATAATTTACCAACCCGTGGTATTTTTCGCCGGGGATGTCCTCGTGGGTCAGCACGGCATGCACGCCGGGGAGTTTCTTCGCCGCGGCGGTGTCTATCTTCAGAATTTTGGCGTGCGGATATTCCGCGCGCAGGGTGCGGGCAATCAGCATACCGGGGAAGGTGAAATCGTCGGTGAATTTTGCCGCGCCGGTGACTTTTTCCACCGTGCCCGGAACCATCACCGGCTTGCCGACGGTGTGCAGCGGGGGCTTCACGGCGGGACCGCGCCACGGTTCGGGCTTTTCGCCGCCCATTTCCGCCGCCGCCGATTGCACCGCGTTGATGATGCTGGTATAGCCCGTGCAGCGGCACAGGGTATCTTTCAACGCCGATTTTATATCGCTTTCAGTGGGGTTCGGGTTTTCATCGAGCAACGCTTTGGCGGTCATAATCATACCGGGGGTGCAAAAACCGCACTGCACCGCGCCTTGTTCAATGAAGCCTTTCTGCACCGGATGCAATTCGTCGTCGTGCGCCAACCCTTCGATGGTTTCGATATTCGCGCCCTGCGCTTTAAACGCCGGATAAATACACGACGTGACGGGTGTGCCGTCCACAATGACGGTACACGCGCCACATTCCGCTTCTTCACAGCCGATTTTCGTGCCGGTCAGCCCCAAATCATAACGCAACACATCCGCCAGCGATTTCGTTTCTGCGACATCTATCTGATATTTCTTTCCGTTTACGGTTAAATTCAATTCGGTCATTTTAGTTCTCGGTTTTCGGTTTTCAGCAATCTGTTTCAAATTCAAGGTCTCACAGCGCGCAATCGGAAAAATTGCTCACTGTTCATTTTTAGTATCTATACAGCCATCAATGTGACAAATGTCATTGCGAGCGAAGCGAAGTTGAAAATGCTCGAAGGGTGCAATCTCCGGGTTGGATAGTGGGGATTGCTTCAGCCCTACGGGCTTCGCAATGACACCCCTGTATAGATACCATTTTTAATTGTTAATTGAATCACGCACCCAATTCCGGCACGGCGACGCCCGTTTTCGCCCGTTCAATGGCTTTGGGGAGCGTCCGCCGCAGCAAAACATCAATCATCATTTGCCGGTATTCTTTGGTGGCGCGGTATTTGCTGGTGCGGGGATGGAGTTCGTCCAACGCCACCGATACCGCCCGCCGGATGGTTCCATCATTGGCGGGACTGCCGATGAGCGCGGCTTCCGTTTCGCGGGGGCGGGTCGGCGTTTTTGCCACCGGTCCGACGCACAACCGCACATCGGCGATGGTTTTCCGGTCATCCGCCAATTGCACCCACACGGCACACCCCAAAATGGGGAGCGCGACACCCTGCGGGCGCATAATCCGGTTGAATGCCGACCCCTGCCCTTCGACGCCGGCGGCAAATTCAAAGCCGAGCAATATATCGCGCCCGGAATCGAGCAGCGACTGCCCCGGTCCGCGGTACATATCTAAAATATGCACCCACTGCCGCACGCCGTCTTTGATGATTTCCACCCGCGCGTCGAGTGCCACCAGCGAGGTGGTGCCGTCTCCGGCGGGCAGAGCGTGCGCCACATTGCCGCCCAGCGTGCCGACGTTCCGCACCTGCGGACCGCCGACCACACCGCAACTTTCCGCCAGACAGGTTGCCCGCGCACGGAGGTCGGGGTGGTTCACGATGTTGGCGTGGGTCACATTCGCGCCGAGGGTGAAGGTGTTGTCATTCAGGGTGATGGTGTCCATACCGGGGATACGGGTGATGTCCACCAGTGCCGCAACGGGGGGATGATTGCCGTGCTGCAAATCGAGGATGAGGTCTGTGCCACCGGCGACGATTTTCGCGTCACCGGCGTATTCCGTCAATATCGCTAATGCATCATCAACGGACGTGGGGGTAAAATAACGGTTCCAAAGTGCCATTCTATCTCCTTTCGGCTGAAATAGAGTTCCCAACCACAGGCACTTTTCGTTGAGTCCGTCTCAACGCCGCTGTATTTTTTTCAACGACCGGCGGGTTAGGATTACGGGGGGTATTTTATCACAACCACATCGGTTTATCAAACTACGGGAATCAACAAATAACCCGCTAATTGCTCCCAAATTTTCAGGGCTGTTGCAAAGTCGCTTGACAAACAATACTTTGCGCAGGAAATGTAGTAGGGCACGCTGCAGCGTGCCCTACTACGCCACCGATTTTCGTTAAAACCGGATGAAAATGCGTAAGAGCGGCTCGCAAATCGCCCCTGCGGCGTGAAATCATGAAAACCGGCAACCTTAAAATTTATTTTGCAAC
>JAJRSQ010000059.1 GCA_024278725.1 Chloroflexota bacterium | reverse complement strand
GTGAATTTTCCCTGCGTCAGCGTCCCCGTTTTGTCGAACGCCATCACGTTGAGCGACCCCAGTTTTTCCAGATAGACACCTCCTTTTATCAGCACCCCGTTTTTGGCGGCTTGCGCGATGCCCGCCAGCACGGATGCCGGTGTGCCGATGGCGAGCGCGCACGGGGAGGCGGCAACCAGCAGCAGCATCGCCCGGTAGAAACTTTCAGTGAAAGGCATCCAGCCCACCAGCGGCGGAACGATTGCCACCAGCGCGACGAAACCCAATACCGCCGGTACGAAAATCGAGGTGAACCGTTCGGTGAATTGTTGGGTGGGGCTTTGCTGGCTTTGCGCTTCCGCAACCATTTTCATCACCCGGCTTAGGGTGTTGTCGGCGGCTAATTTGGTCACTTGAATTTCCAGCGCCGCATTTTGATTGATGGTTCCCGCGAAAACATCATCGCCCACACTTTTTTCCACCGGCACGCTTTCGCCGGTGATGGGACTTTGGTCGATGGCGCTTTCGCCCAAAACGATGCGCCCGTCCACCGGCAGGCGGTCGCCGGGGCGCACCACCACGATGTTGTCCACCTGCAAACTGCTCACCGGCACTTCGACGATGCGGTCATCCTGTTTGAGGCGGGCGGTTTGCGGCATCAATTCCCCCAGCGCGTTCACCGCGTTGCGGGCGCGGTCGAGGGCGTAATGTTCGCCGGCGTGTCCCAGACTGAACAGAAAGAGCAGGAATGCCCCTTCTGCCCACTCGCCCAGAATTGCCGCCCCCGCGGCGGCGGCGAGCATCAGAATGTCGGTGTCGAATTTTCCTTTCAGCAAACCGGGGATGGCATGGGTGGCGATGTCGTATCCGCCGGCGATGTACGATAAAATGTAGAAAACGAGGGCGATGGAGGGGGAAAGATTGAATAATAATTCGCCGAGCCACCCGATGAGGAAGAAGATGCCCGCCGCGCCCACCAGCAGCAGTGTCCAGCGTTCCTGCATCCAGTGGGGCAAAAAAGTGGGCGCGCTGCCGTGGTCATGCTCGTGTTCGTGGGCATCGCCGTGCGCCGGTGCGGCGGCGGGTTGCGCCAGCCCCACGCCCAGCGAATGGAGCGCCTGTTCAATGGTGGCGCGCGAGAGTGTGGTGCTGTCATACGCCACCGAGACGATTCCGGCGGCATAATTTGCGTGCGCGTGCAACATGCCCGGCAATGCCGTCAGGGTATCGGTGATGAGGTCGGCGGCGTCGGCGGAGGTTAGATGGGCAATGGCGATTTGCTCGTGCCGGTAGCGGTTGCTGACCCCAAACCCCGCTTCTTGCGCCAACCGTTGAACCCGCCCCAGCGTGACCAGATTGGGGTCGTAGTGCAGGCACAAACGCGACGTGCCATTTTCTTTCACGATGTGGACGTGCTCAATCCCTTTGATTGGGGTGAGCCAATCGGTCAGCAGGGTGACGCAACTGTCCTGTTCGTCAATGTCAGGGAGCAACAGGGGGAGGTCGAATTTAACTTTTTCCATAGGTCTATGTCCTTTTATAAAAATATGAGTATATATACATATATTGTTTCAAAAAAATTATTTGTGTTGAATGTGCGCCAATCCTTGCTCGAACAGGTCACGGATGTGGCTATCGTCCAGCGTGTAAAATACGTGCCGCCCTTCTTTGCGGGTGCGCACGATGTGTAAATTTCGCAGCAACCGCAATTGATGGGATACTGCCGGTTGGGTCATCCCCAGCACCAGACACAAATCGCCGACGCACAATTCGCTGTGCGCCAAAACGCCGATGATACGCACGCGGGTGGGGTCTGAAAGCGCTTTGAACAGCTCGGCGACGTGGGTGGCGGTGATGCCATCCGGTAGATATTGTTGCGCCGTCCGCGCGAGACTTTCGTCCGTGTGGTCGGCGGTGCAGGTTGGAATGGGTGCTGCCATCATTTCCTCCGTAAAACACATGAGCACTCACTTATATATTAATGCATTTCGGGGACAAGTCAAATTCCATTCCCCTTAAATGCCGGGTAGTGGTGTTTTTTGACTGATACAAAGATAATCGGTTGTCATTGCGAGGCGTGCAACGCCGAAGCAATCTCCGTCATTGCAGCGTGGAGATTGCACCCTTCGGGTATTTTCAACTTCGCTACGCTCGCAATGACACCTGCGTATCCTGTCAGTCAATTTTAACCACTACCAAATTTTTTACGCAGCGCCGTTATTGGCGCCGGCGCCGGGGTGCGGCGTGCGCGAAAGGTATTCTTCCACCCGGAAAAGGTTGTCCCCCGCGCGTTTGACGATGTTCAGCAGGTCGGTCATGCTGGACACTTCTTCCAATTGCTCCGTCACAAACCACTGCAAAAACTGGTTGGTCAGATAATCATCGTTTTCCATCGCCACCTTCACCAGATTGTTAATCTGAGCGGTGACGGTCAACTCCTGGTCGAGCGCGAGCCGGATACATTCTTCCACACTTGAAAAATCATTCTTCACCGCGCGAGTCGGCGCGATGATGGGCATCCCGCCCGCTTCGTTGATGTATCCGAGAAGTTTGGTGGCGTGCCCGTGTTCCTCGGCGGCTTGCAGGTGAAAATAGTTCGCCAGTTCGGGCAGCGTTTCGCGTTCAAAATAGAGTGCAATTGCCAAATACTGCGCCGAGGCGGTGAATTCTTCCGTCACCTGCGCGTTGATGGCATCAACAATCGGTTGTTTCAATAGCATTGTGTTTCTCCTTTTTTCGATAAAATTATTTTACGCCGATACCCAACCCGTAAACCAATTCTCCCCCCTGAAAGCCGGTGTATGTGATGAGCGCCAATCCCAGCACCATCAACGCCAAATACTGCCATTTTCGGGAAGAGGACAGCACGTCCGCCCAACGGAAACGCATATAGAGCAGCAATCCGTTCAGCACAATAAAGGCGATAGCCGGGGTGATGTGCGCGTTGATGGCATCCTGACGGGGGTCGTCGAATGCCAACTGCCCTTTGTCCACCAGCCCCACCAAACTCGCGGTGATGGCGGCGAGCCAACTCAAAAAGAACACCCAATAGCCGAATTTTTCGTAATCCGGATTTTTGCGCCACAAATAGCCTGCCGTCAACAGCACGCCCAGCAGATACAGCGTAATCGGAAAATG
>JAJRSQ010000058.1 GCA_024278725.1 Chloroflexota bacterium | reverse complement strand
TTTGCGAGCCGCTCTTACGCACTTTCTTCCGGTTTTAACGAAAATCGGTGGCGTCGTAGGGGCACGCTGCAGCGTGCCCCTACATTTCCTGCGCAAAGTATTGTTTGTCAAGCGACTTTGCAACAGCCCTGCCGTCAGGGGGGGGGCGATTAATCCACCGCCAATTTGACCACCGTCACCCCGTCGCCGCCTTCGCCGTCTGCGCCGTTACGCGCCGATGTCACCAGCGGATGCCCGCGCAATGCCTCGCGGACGGCTTTGCGCAGCACGCCCGTCCCTTTGCCATGCACAATCCGCACGAAGGGCATACCCGCCAGATACGCTTGGTCAAGGTAGCTGTCCAGCAGGTGGAGGGCATCATCGGCGGTTTGCCCGCGCAAATCGAGTTCCAGCCCCGGCGATTCGACGATGCCTCCGCTGCGATACCCCTGATTTTCGGCGGGTGTTTCGGTGGAGTCGGCATGGGTGGCGGTGTGAATTTTGTTCCGCTTCAGGGTGGTGCGGAAGGTTCCCAGCTGCACTTCAATTTCATTTTTGTTGATGGCGGTGATGGTGCCTTTGGCGTTCAGGTGGGGAATTTCAACCTTCTGCCCCACTTTCAATGGGGGAGCGGAAAGATTTTCGGCGCGCGCTTTCGGGGGGGCGAACGCCGCTTCCATCGTGTCCAGCCGGGATTGGGCGCTTTTCAGGATTCGGTCGGGGAGTTTGCCGCCGGTCTGACTCGCCGCGCTCGCTTCCGCCAGCTTTTTGCGCGTTTCGCGGCGCAGTTCGCGCAGTTTGGCGCGGGCGGCGTCCAACTCTTTTTGCGCTTCCCGGCGGGCGCGCATGAGAATTTGTTGCGCCTCATCGTCCACATTTTCCAGCCGCTTTTCCATTTTTTCCCGATAATATTCCGCCTCGGCGCGTTCCTCTTCGACGCGCAGCCGTTCCATCCGCGCCGATTCCATATCGGCTTTGATTTGCGCCAGCATGGTTTCCGTTTCGCGCGTTTCTTCATCCACCAGCGATTGCGCTTCCGTCAGAATGGTTTCGGGCAGACCCAACCGCTCGGCGATGGCGAAGGCGTTGGAGTTGCCGGGCACGCCGATTTGCAGTTCAAACGTGGGCGACAGCGTTTCCACGTTGAACGCCATGCTGGCGTTTTCCACCCCGGCGGTGGTGTAGGCGAAGGCTTTCAGCTCGGCGAAGTGGGTTGCCACCAGCGTGGTCACCTCTTTTTCCAGCAGATGATTCAAGATGGCGTGCGCCAGCGCCGCCCCTTCGATGGGGTCGGTTCCCGCACCCAGTTCATCGAAAATGACCAGCGATTTGGGGGTGCAGCGGGCAAGAATATCGACCAGATTGGTCATATGCGCCGAAAAGGTGGAAAGACTCTGCTCCAGCGATTGCTCGTCGCCGATGTCGGCGAAAATGCCGTCGAAAACCATCAATTGCGAGCCGTCATCGGCGGGGATGTGCAGCCCCGATTGCGCCATGAGCGCCAGCAGTCCGACGGTTTTCAGGCTGACGGTCTTGCCGCCGGTGTTCGGACCGGTGATGACCAGCATACTCGTTTCGGGGGCAAGGTGCAGGTTGATGGGGACGACGGTATCCGCGTCCAGCAGGGGATGGCGGGCGTTGCGCAGGTCGATGCGGCGGGTGTCGGCGGGAAGGGTGTCCCGGTTCAGCAGGGTGGGGGCGGTGGCGGCGAGGGTTTCGGCGTAGCGGGCTTTGGCGAAGATGACATCCAGTTCCGCCAGCGCCTGCACCGTCGCGGCGATGAAACGGCTTTGCTCGGCGACGGCGGCGGAGAGGCTCGTCAGAATGCGGTTGATTTCCTGCGTTTCTTCAATTTGAAGGGTTTTCCATGTGTTGTTCAGCTCGGTGACGGCGAGCGGTTCGACGAAGATGGTTGCCCCGCTCGCGCTTTGGTCATGCACAATCCCTTCGATGCGTCCTTTGAAATCGGCTTTCACGGGGAGCACATAGCGTCCGTCGCGCTGGGTGACGAATCCTTCCTGCAAATATTTCCGCACCGATTCCGAGGCGACCATCCGGCGCATTTTGTCCTGCAACCGTCCGTGCGCCACGTCAATTTCGCGGCGAATGCGGGCGAGTTCCGCGCTGGCGGAATCTTTCACCGCGCCGTTGTCGTCAATACATTGGTTGACCCGGTTCACCAGCCCGGGCGATTCTTCCAGCCGGTAGGCGATGTCCGCCAGTTGCGGATAGCGGTCTTCCAGCCGGGTGATTTTTCGGCGCAGGTCGCGGGCAATGGTGATGGTGCGGATGACCGCCAGCAAATCGGTGGGGGTGAGAATCACGCCCCGTTCCGCGTGCGCCAAAAGGGGACGGACATCGGTGGCGCCGTCCACGCTGATGTCCGGCTGCACGGAAAGCAGGTGACGCGCTTCGGCGGTTTCTGCCTGCCGCGCCTGCACCTCCGAGAAATAGGGGGAAGGGGTGAGGGCGCGGGCGAGGTCGGCGCTCGCAGAAAAGGCGGTGTAACCCGCCAATTCCCGTAAAATTTTATCGTATTCCAGAATGCGTAAATATTTTTTGTGCATAACCTTTTACAAAATCGAAGAGAAGATTGCCGGGATACTTCCGGGGGTGAACAATTGCACACTGCGGTAGATGAGTCCCATCGCGGTGTGAAAATAGGGCAGGAATTGCGAACTACCCATAGTGATGCGCACATTGCTCCCGATTGCCCCCGATGATGCCAGAAAATATTGGATTAGAGTGATGAAAATACTCAGCCAAAAAACCCCGACGATGAAGCCCATCACCGCGCCGCCCAACGCTTTGAGAATTGAGCCGCCGTAATTTTTCTCGGTGTCGTCGAGCATTTCGTTCAAATCGCGTTTGACTTTTTTGCGGCGGCGGTTCTCCGGCGAGGTGGTGCTGTACACAAAAATGAGGTTCAGCAACACATTGTACACAATCAGCAGGATGATGAACGCGAAGCTGTCCATCACAATTTTGGATGCGCCGGGGAAAGTCCCCTGCAAAATCAGCACGCTGAACGGCTGATAAGTCCACAGGTCAATCACAATTGCCAGCCAGATGCTCAACAAGCCGAGAAACTGGCGGGTGAAGCCGCGTGTCGCACCCCACAAAACGTCCAAAAGCAGGATGAAGAGTATCAGCAAATCAAAAGAATTCATAATGCCCTCCGAGGAATGTATTGAGTGTCTATCCATAAGACCCGGCGCAGTTGGAGACAGTAAAATCACGAATATCACGAGTAACCGAATGACACCAATAATCAATAAAAATTCGGTGGTGGTTCAAATGTAAGTGACGGCGGTTGTCGTTGCGAGTCGAAGGCGAAGCAATTCCCATCAATGGAGCGCGGAGATTGCTTCGGGCTACGCCCTCGCAATGACATATCACTAACTTCTGTACACCACCAAAATTCGTGATATTTGCGAT
>JAJRSQ010000057.1 GCA_024278725.1 Chloroflexota bacterium | reverse complement strand
TGAGCATGGAATATCGCTATCAGATTGGGGACGAAATCATCACCGTCACCCTTGAAAAAGAAGGGGACGGCTACCGGGTCACGGTGGGCGAAACGACACATCATGTCACCGTCGCTTCATCCCGTTTGAGCATGTTCAATTTGGATGTGGATGGTTTGCGCTGGCGGGCGGTGGTGGCGCGGGGGGACAATCAGCGGTATGTGGCGCTGAATGGCGATACATGGCAGTTTGAGCGCGTCACCGAGCAATCGCGGCGCAGGCGGCGCAAAGGCGCGGGCGGCGCCGGGTCGGGGGCGTTGGAAGCCTCGATGCCGGGGCAGGTGCTGGATGTGCTCGTTTTGGTGGGGGATGCGGTCTCGGCGGGGGATACGCTGGTTTTGCTGGAAGCGATGAAAATGGAATTGCGAATCACCGCGCCCGCCGACGGCACGGTGACGGCGGTTCACTGCGCCGCGGGAGAAACCGTCAATCGCGGGCAATTGCTGGTGGAAGTGGAGGAATCATAATTTCAGCCATTCTTCGGGCGTGATACCGATTTCACGGATGATGGTGCGAATCAAACCGACGCTGACATCTTTGCCTTTGTGCATCGGAATGGGGATGATTTTCCCTGTTTCAAAATGCACCATTCGCATATGACGTCCGCCGGGGACGGGACCTTCAAAGCCGAGTTTTTTCAATTTTCGGATGACTTGTCGGGGTTTAAGCGGCGAGAGTTTCGGCATCCTGTTCCTCAATGACGATACCCTCGATGATAGGGAGGGGGAGGTTCAGTTGCAGGGCTAGCGCGATGTTACCTTCGATGACATCACGCAGGTTTTGCCGGGCTTCCTCAAAGGAATCACCCTGCGCGAAAAAGCCGGACGCATTTGGAACGGTAGCGATAACCGTCCCGTTTTCATCCCGTTCATATTCGGCAAGATTCAGCGCGGCAGCAATATATTGTGAAATTGGAAATACGCGAATTTTTTTCATACCCATCTCCGTTTGATGGTTGATACAATCATTATAACCGTAATGCGGTAATTTTCAAGGAAGGAGCAACACGATGCCCGGAAAATACTTTGAAGAATTGGAAGTCGGTGCGGTGATAAAACATACCTATGGACGCACCGTCACCGAAATGGACAACGTGCTTTTTTCATCGCTGACGATGAACCCGCAGCCGCTCCATTTGGATGCGGAATTCTGCCGCAAAACCGAATTCGGGCGTCCGCTGGTGAACGGACTGTTCACGTTGGGGCTGGCGGTCGGCATCACCGTGCATGATTTGACCGGCGGCACGCTGGTGGCGAATTTGGGCTATGAAAAGGTGAACCATCCGCGCCCTATGTTCCACGGCGACACGCTGTATGTGGAAACGGAAGTCATCAGCAAGCGCGAATCCCGTTCCCGCCCGAATCAGGGTATCGTCAAATTCCGGCACATCGGGCGCAATCAGCACGGTGATGTTGTGCTGGAATTTGAACGCACCGCGCTGATGCTGAAGAGAAGCGATTAGTATCAGTCATCAGTTTTCAGTTTAAAGTTGCAAGGTTGCAGGGTAGCAAGCCTCACGTTCTCACCTGCGCACTTTCTCACTTTCACGCCTTCGCGAAGGACAAATGACCAATGACGAATGACAAACTCCGCCGCTCGGTGCTGTTTATGCCCGGCGACAGTATGCGGAAAATCCGGAAAGCCACCCAACTCGATGCCGATACCATCGTGATGGATTTGGAGGATGGGGTGGCGCTGAACAACAAAGCTGAAGCCCGCGCCACCATCGCCGAGGCATTGCGCGCGCTCGATTTCGGGCGACGCGAGCGGCTGGTGCGGCTCAATCCGCCCGATTCCGGTTTTCTGGATGATGACATTGCCGCCACCGCCCCCGCCCGACCGGACGGATTCGTCATCCCCAAAGTGGAAGCGGCGGCGGACGTGCAAACGGTCAGCCGAAAATTGGCGGCGATGGAAGCGGCGCACGGCTGGGCGGAAAACTCGCTGCGGCTGGTGGCGGTGGTGGAAACCGCGCGGGGGGTGATGAACCTGAAAGAGATTGCTCAATCGGATGCGCGGCTGGAGGCGTTGATGTTCGGCGCGGAAGATTTGGCGGGCGACATCGGCGCGGTGCGGACTGCTGCCGGATGGGAAGTTTTTTTCGCCCGCAGCGCGGTGGTCACGGCGGCGGCGGCGTATGGGCTGCAAGCCATCGATATGATTTTTGTGGATTTCCAAAATTTGGACGGGCTGGCGGAAGAATGTCGCACTGCGCGGCAGATGGGGTATGCCGGAAAAATGGCGATCCACCCGAAACAGGTCGCCATCATCAACCGCGAATTTTCGCCCACCCCCGCCGAAATTGAACGCGCCCGAAAATTGGTTTCGGCGCACCGCGTCCATCAGCAATCGGGCAGGGGGGCGTTCGCTTTTGAGGGTAAAATGGTGGATATGCCGGTCATCCGCGCGGCGGAATACGTGTTGGCGCGCGCCCGGCAGGCGGGGTTGCTGAACGACGAATGACGAGCCGCCGAAAGGCGGTTTTTGCGTTTCGGGGGATTGGGTGGCATGCTATTGGAGATTGGAGATTGGAGATTGGAGATTGGAGATTGGAGATTGGAGATTGG
>JAJRSQ010000056.1 GCA_024278725.1 Chloroflexota bacterium | reverse complement strand
CTCATTATTTGGTGGAATAACCAGCACCTGCCCCGGGTGCAGCAGCCGGGGGTTGCTGATGATGTCTCGGTTGGCGTTGAATATCAGCGTCCACAGGGATGGCTTGCCGTAAAAGTCACGGGCAATTTTCGATAGGCTGTCGCCGGGTTGGACGATGTATTTCCGAATGACCGGTGCGGGGGGTGTGGGCGGGGTGACGGGCGGCTCGGTCAATTCGTTCGACAGGAAGCGGCGTTTGGCAGCCACCATCGCGCCCAATTTCATCTTGATTTGCGCGGGTGTGCCGTCGATATGGTCTACCACCAGCGCACCGTGCTGCCGATAATTCGCCAGCATATCCGCGCCGATGTCCCCCACGGCGGTGATGTATTTCCAGCGCCCGGCGATGGTTTCGGGGGTGAAACTGATGTCGGGCTGGAATTTCCAGATGTATTTCAGGGTGGCGGAAAAGGTGTCGCCGGTGTCTGCGGGGACGATGACGTGTTCGCCGGGTTTTGGGGTGGTCGATTCGGGGGGGAGCGGCGGCACGATGTCGCTCAATTGTTGGCGCAGGGTGGCGGCATCGAGGTTCAAGCCGGGGCATGAGGTTTGATTCCCCGCCAGCTCGCGGTGAGCGCGCACGTTCTCCGGCGGCACGCGATATTTCTGCATCAGGTGTGCGGTCAATTCCAGCAGTGCCGACCACTGTTCGGATGTCGGACGGGTGAAATTATTGGGGATGACCCGGCGGTTGCCGTTGGCATCGTAATAGGCGCGGTCGTTGCTGAACCACCCGGAAAGGCAGATGGCGAGATAGTGGTTGTTCCAAAATTGTCCGTGTTCCAGCCCCAATTCATCGGCGGGGTCTTTGAACCCGGCATGGTACGCGGCGATTTTCTCATCCAGCGCGTATTGAATCGTGCCGTCGCCGGTGATGACATAGGTGTATCCCCCGTGCGACCAGCCGCGTTGGTTGACGTGGTAATCGAAAAAGGTGAATGCGTCACCCACCGGCGCGCCAGTCTGGTAATCGGCGGTGGCGGAATGGTGTACCGCAATGCCGAGAATATCGCCTTCGCGCTGCCAATCTTTGTATTCGTCATAATTGGGCATTTGCGCCCGAACGTCGATGATGTTCATGGTCTCAGGTCTCAGGTTCAAAGTTCAAAGTTCAAAGTTGCAACCGTGCTACATTTTTTGTATTGCGCAAAATCACGAATCACGTTTCACGTTTTGGAAATCGATTCTTCATTTTTCACCGAGAAACACCCACGCCCCATAGCCGACGACCTGCGCTTTCGAGCCGGCGGTGTCGCCGGAGTTGCGCAAATCCACCCGTTGCACCCGCAGTTTCTTCTGCCGCGCCATCAACAGCAACCCCTGAATGCCCACGCGCCCGCAAGCCTGCTCACGGGCGATGGCAGCGGGTTGCAGCGATTCAATCGCCCCGGCGGTGGCGGTATCCACCTTTTTGGCGACGGTATATTCCAGAAAATGGCTCAAATCGGAGCTGATGACGATGAGCGTTTCGCGTCCGCCCCAGACCGCCGCCAGCGCTGCCGCCATTTCATCCGCTGTGGCAGTCCCCACCGCCAACGGAACCAGCGAAAACTCGTCCAGCACGGTTTGCAAAAACGGCAGATGCACTTCCAAGCTGTGTTCGCGCTGATGTGCCGCCGGAATCGTCATCACCTGCGGCAATTCCAGCAGTTGCGCCACCGCCGCCGTATCAACGGGCACATCGCCCAACGGGGTGGAAAAAGTGTCGGCGGGCGTGATGGCGATGCCCCGCACGGGCACATAATGCGAGGGTCCCACCAGCACCACCCGCGAAATCACATCGCGGGCGGCGGTATCTTCCAGCCAGCGGTAGCCGGTGGCGGCAACCGGTCCCGAATAGATGTACCCCGCGTGCGGCACAATCAATGCTTTGGGGATGGCGGTCGGTTCGGTTTCCGCAATGTCCAACATTCCCCGCACCATTTTCCCCAACGTATCCGGGTCGGCGGGGTAAAATGTGCCGGCGACTGCCGGTTCGCGTGCCACAACCATATCAATCCCCCTGTATTTCAGGTTTCAGCGTTGCTATCAGCGGTCAGCCGTTGGCTATCACGCTTTGGTGAATTTTCGACAACCAATAACCAACAACTGATGACAAATGACGAATCTCACGCTATAATTATACATGAGGACGCGAAAAATGGGAATGTTTCATCGAAAATCATCTGCCGCTGAAGAATTGACCGGCACACCCGCCCGCTACTGGCATCGGTTGGACGATGGGCGCATTCAGTGCGATGTGTGTCCGCGCTTTTGCAAATTGCGCGACGGTCAACGTGGGTTGTGTTTTGTGCGCGCCCGTCGTGGTGATGAAATGGTGCTGACCACCTACGGGCGGTCGAGCGGGTTTTGTGTGGATCCCATCGAAAAAAAACCGTTGAGCCACTTTTTGCCCGGCACGCCCGTGCTGTCTTTCGGCACGGCGGGGTGCAATCTGGCGTGCAAATTTTGCCAGAATTGGGACATCAGCAAATCGCGCCAATTTGACACCCTGGCGGACGTCGCTTCGCCGGAGACCATCGCCCGCACCGCCGCCGAGTTGGGTTGCCGGAGTGTGGCGTTCACGTATAACGACCCGGTCATCTTTTTGGAATACGCGGTGGATACGGCGAAAGCCTGTCATGCACGGGGCATCAAAACGGTGGCGGTCACGGCGGGGGAAATCTGCCCCGAACCGCGCGCGGAATTTTTTTCGCACGTAGATGCCGCCAACGTGGATTTGAAAGCCTTTTCGGAGGAATTTTACGAACAAATTTGCGGCGGCAAACTTCAACCCGTGCTTGACACGCTGGCGTATCTGCGACACGAAACAGCGGTTTGGCTGGAAATCACCACCCTGCTCATCCCCGGCGAAAATGATTCCTCTGCGGAAATTGATGCGCTGACGCGCTGGATTGCCGCCGAATTGGGCGCAGATGTGCCGCTCCATTTTTCTGCCTTCCACCCCGATTGGAAGATGCGGAACTACCCCCGCACCCCGCCGGAAACGTTGACCCGCGCCCGCAAAATCGCGCTGGAAAATGGATTGCGCTATGTTTTCACCGGCAACGTGTACGATGAAGCGGGCGGCAGCACCTATTGCCATCAGTGCGGGCAAACGCTCATCGGGCGGGACTGGTACCGGTTGACGGCGTGGAATCTCACCCCGGACGGGCGGTGCAATCGATGCGGTGCGGCGGTGTCCGGCGTGTTCGATGCCGAACCGGGCAGGTGGGGCTCGCGGCGGTTGCCGGTGCGGATGGGCGAATGAGAAGGTGAATGTGAACTAAAATCCACGCGCAATGTGATGAAGCGTTGTCGACGGTGGGGACGGGTGGTATAATAGACCAACGAAATCTTTTCTAGGTGGTGTATTGTGGAAGCGACAACTTTTGATAAAGCGGTTGATGCAGTGATGCAACTTTCTGCTGAACAGCAGAAAATGCTCATTGATATTATTCGCAACCGTCAAATTGAAAACAGACGAGCAGAAATTGCCGATGATGCGCGCGAATCCATCGCGGCGTTTCGGGCAGGAAAACGCTCTTCTCTATCGGCTGATAATGTGATTTCCGAATTGCGGCAAACACTTGAAACATCGGATGAAATATAAATGCAGGGTTGTTGCAAAGTCGCTTGACAAACAATACTTTGCGCAGGAAATGTAGGGGCACGCTGCAGCGTGCCCCTACAACGCCACCGATTTTCGTTAAAACCGGAAGAAAATGCGTAAGAGCGGCTCGCAAATCGCCCCTGCGGCGTG
>JAJRSQ010000055.1 GCA_024278725.1 Chloroflexota bacterium | reverse complement strand
TGAAACGTGAAACGTGAAACGTGAAACGTGAAACGTGAAACGTGAAACGTGAAACGTGAAACGTGAAACGTGAAACGTGAAACGTGAAACGTGAAACGTGAAACGTGAAACGTGAAACGTGAAACGTGAAACGTGAAAACATACGCCACACACGCCCATGCGCAAACTCGCGCATGGATTTCGCCCATGCTCCCGCCCCCCTTTTCCCCCTCCTCCACATCTTGTGCTATACTGCCGAAAATCACCGGCTGTACCACAACTCTGAACTCGACATTGACATAAAACTGTGGTAAAATAACTTTGCATAAGTAGGAGGATACTCATGCAGGCGTTGAAAGAGCGTATTTTAAACGAAGGGCAAAATCTGGGCGGCGGCATTTTAAAGGTGGATAGCTTCATCAACCATCAGGTTGACCCGGCGATGATGCTGGCGGTTGGCGGCGCATTGGCGGCGCATTTCGGCGCGATGGGCATCAACAAGATACTCACCGCGGAAATTTCCGGCATCGCCCCCGCGCTGATGACCGCGCTGGCGTTGGGGGTGAAAGTCACTTACGCCCGCAAAACCAAGCCCATCACCATGCCCACCAATGTACTGATGGCGACCGCGCCGTCGCACACCAAAGGGAGCGAAGTCTACCTGATGGCATCGCCGGAATTTTTGACCAGCGATGACAAAGTATTGATTGTGGACGATTTTTTAGCCACCGGACACACCATCATGGCGCTGGTGGAATTGGCGCGTTCCGCCGGTGCGGAAGTGATTGGCGTGGGCGCGGTGATTGAAAAATCTTTTGAAGGCGGACGCGCCATGCTCCAAGCCGAAGGGCTGCACGTGCATTCGCTGGCAATCATCGACAAAATGACCGATACGGAAATTATTTTCGCCGAAGGGGTACAACCGTGAGCCAACGTCGTGCCATCGTCATTTTAGACTTTGGGTCACAATACAGCCAACTGATTGCCCGCCGCATCCGCGAGCTGGAAGTATATTGCGAACTTCTCCCCTTCGACGCCCCCGCCGAAAAGATTGCCGCGCTGAACCCGCCCGGCATCATTCTTTCCGGCGGTCCCGCTTCGGTATACGCCCCCGACGCGCCGCAACTCCCCGCGCACGTGCTGGACGCCGGTGTGCCGGTGCTGGGCATCTGTTACGGGATGCAACTACTGACCCACGCGCTCGGTGGGGCGGTTGACCCCGGCAGCGAGCGGGAATACGGGTCGGCACAATTGGACGTGCGGGACGCCCGGCATCCGCTGTTTGCCCGGCTGGACACGCCGCACACTCAAGTGTGGATGAGCCACAGCGACCGCGTGACGCGACTCGCGCCCGGTTTTGAAACCATCGCCGTGTCGGACAATTCGCCGCACGCCGCCATCGCCCACGACGAGCGACGGCTGTACGGGTTGCAATTCCACCCGGAAGTGGCGCACACCCCCCGCGGGCGCGACATTCTGCGGGCATTTGTGTATGATATTTGCCACAGCGATGGCGGCTGGACGGCGGGAAACTTCATCGCTGAAACCGTTGCCGCCGTGCAAAAGCAAATCGGCGACGGGAAGGTGTTGCTGGGGCTTTCCGGCGGCGTGGATTCATCGGTGGCGGCGGCGCTGCTCCATCGCGCCATCGGCAACCGACTGACCGCCGTTTTCGTCAACACCGGCTTGCTCCGTTTGGGCGAACCGGAACAGGTGGTGGAAACTTTCCAAAATCGAATGCACGCCAAATTGGTGGCGGTGGATGCCACGGAAACATTTTTGTCGGCGCTCAAAGGCATCACCGACCCCGAACAAAAACGGAGAATCATCGGCGAGAAATTCATCCGCATTTTTGAAGCCGAAGCCCGCAAGCTGGGCAAAATTGATTTTCTGGCGCAGGGAACATTGTACCCGGATGTCATCGAAAGTGCCGGAACAGGCAAAACTGCCGCGAAAATCAAAACGCATCACAACGTGGGCGGCTTGCCCGCCGACATGCAATTTTCGCTGGTTGAACCGCTGCGGATGCTGTTCAAAGATGAAGTCCGCGCCGTGGGCGAACAACTTGGGTTGCCAAAAGAGATGGTCTGGCGGCATCCTTTCCCCGGTCCGGGGCTGGCGGTGCGCATTTTGGGCGAAATCACTTGGGAACGGCTGGAAATTCTGCGCCAAGCCGACGCCATCTTCATGGAAGAATTGTGGGCGAGCGAGTGGTATCATCGCACATCACAGGCGTTTGCGGTGCTGCTGCCCGTGAAAAGCGTCGGGGTGATGGGCGATAATCGCACCTACGGCAATGTCATCGCCCTGCGCGCCGTGACCACCGAAGATTTTATGACCGCCGATTGGGCAGATTTGCCCCACAGCTTGCTGGCAAAAGTCAGCAATCGCATTGTGAACGAAATTCCGGCAATCACACGGGTGGTATACGATGTGAGCAGCAAACCGCCCGCCACCATCGAATGGGAGTGAAATGACAACGTTACTTCAGCAAGCCATAGATTTGGCGACCGCCGGCAAACGTGACGCCGCCGAAACGCTCATCCGCCGCGTGCTGGACGACAACCCGAACAACGAAGTCGCGTGGCTGTGGCTCAGCGGGGTGAGCCGTGACGTGTCGGTCAAACGGGAGGCGTTGCAGCGGGTGTTGCAACTGAACCCCGACAACGCCCTCGCGCGGGAAGGGCTGGCGCAGTTCGGGGGGGAAGTCCCCGCACCGGACGCCCCGCCCGAAGCGGAAGCCGCCGTCTCCGACGCGCCGGCGGCGGAACCCACACACCCCGCGGATGATACCGACTGGCGTACCGACGCCTTTGTGGATGATATGGCATCAGTGGAAAACACGCCCGAAAAACCCGTTTTCGACGCGCTGCCGGGCGATTTTAATTTCGATTTGGAAGAGCCGCCCGTCTTCGATATTGATTTGGACAATCTGGAAGTCCCCGGCGAGACGACCGCAGCGGACGATGACCTTTTCCCCGCCGATGTGCCCGCCATTGATGTCGCGCCCTTCGCCGATGATACCGAACCGTCCGTCGAACCGATTTCCGAGCGGCTGGAGCACATGTTCGCCGCCACAGAAACCGGCGAAATCGGCGCGCCGGACACGGAAGCGGATACGGATGCGCTGGACGCGCCCGATATTCTGCCGGACGAGCTGACCGCGCCGGAACTATCTACTGAATCGCTGACAGATTCAACAGAAACGCCCGACGCGCAAAAACCGTCAGACATCCACGAAGTGCTGAAAGAACGTCGGAGGCGTCAAAACCGGCTTTTGCTCGCCGCAGCGGCATTTTTCGCCGTGGTGGTGCTGGGGAGTTGCAGTTTATACTACTACGTCACAGAAATCGCCGATATTTATTCACTGCTCCCGCAATTGGCGCAAGAAAAACTAACCGAAAAAGCGGGCAAACCCAAACAAGGGGTTTCGGAAATTCGATTTCAAGGTTTCCCCGCCAGCCGCGCCACCATCCACTGGACGACAGACAACAACACAGCCACCTGTCAGGGTGGCACGGTCGGCTTGAAAATAGATTTTAACAACGGTGACGAACCGCAACTATACAGCAATCGGAATTGCAGCGAAAAATCCTG
>JAJRSQ010000054.1 GCA_024278725.1 Chloroflexota bacterium | reverse complement strand
TCGCCGCCGGGGAATTGCTCGCGGCGCACGTCGGCGGGACGGCGCTCCCCGCATATGCGCCCTACTTCCACCCCGACCGATATGCTCGCCCCGAATACCAAAAATTGCTGACAGACATCGCCGACGCCAATCAGCTTTAGAACCTATCCGAAAAATGGCAGTGTATTTCAATCACGAATAACACAGGAAAATGCCCGAAGGGTGCAATCTCCAAGTTTGAATGGTGGGGATTGCTTCAGCCCGACGGGCTTCGCAATGACATCCCTGCATAGTTACGATTATTTGTGCCATTCGGCTATTTGTGCCATTTGTGATTTTATTGTCTCCAACTGCATGCACCGGATTTTACGGATAGACAGTTAGGCGATTTGGGAGGATTTTCTCCCATTCAAAATTTGACAGCGGAACGGATGTTTGCTACAATAGAACATAAGTTCCCCTTATGACGGGAACATTTTTCCAAGGGGGTCTTATGCGAAAAGAATTGCCTGCCGGCTCAATGATGATGGACAAACGCGATTTTATGAACGCGCTTTCAGCCCTCTTTGTGGCGCAAATATCGGTTGAAGACAGCTTGCGCGATGACCCGGTCACGCTGGGGTATCAACAGGGGTTTGCGGATGCGTTGCTGGCAGTGGCGGCAAGTGTGGGGGTGGTGGAAGAATTTGCAAATCAAGCCGGAACCATTCGCCAGTTACGCTACCGCCGCTGGCGAACAGTTCCGGCGAATCGTTGATTAATCGTTCCCCAAGCTGATGGGGCTTTCAACCGGCGGGGGCGTGCTGCCCGTTGAGATGACTTTCGTCCCGTCCGATTTCGCCATTTTCTCCAGCATCTCGAGGCGTTCCCTGCCGTAAACATCATCCTGTTGAACGCGGGCGGAGGCGTTGATTAATTGCGTCGCCATTTCAATGTGGCGAGCGTCCAACGCTTTCTCGCCGGTGTAGTCTTTGACAGCGTGCAACACTTCGCGGATGAGGTCTTTTTTCGCATCTTTGCGGGCTTGTTCCAAATCTTGCGCCGTTTTCAAGTCTGCCCGCAATCGGCGTTCTTTTGCCACTTGGTCGTGTACGCTCTTCGGCAGTTTGATGGAACGGACATCAACCATGATGATTTTTGCGCCCATCCCCGGCGCACCGGCGGAGGCTTGTTCCAATGCCGTCTCTTCAATTTCTCTGATGACGCGGCTGTTCATTCGAGCAATCGGGTCTGTAGCCTGGTCGTCAAAATCGAACAGCTCATCAACCGTGCGCGCCATAATCTGGTCGCGGATAGCCGCCATCGGTGACCCTTGACAGAAGCCTTCCCATCCCCCGGCAGTCCCGGAGAAAACGGCGCGCTTCAGCGTTTCTTCGGTGACGGGATACAGATTTTCGTTATCGGTGATGATTCGCCCGCCCGGTGTTTCATTGGCGGGAAGAATTTGGTACACCACCGCCGCTTCTATTTTTACGGTGATTTTATCGGCGGTGACGGCTTCAAACGTTTCCATGTGGAATTGCTTTTGCAAGTTGATAATTTTGCGAATCACCTCAACCCGCTTGGTGAGCACAACGCCCGCCCCCGCGATACGGCTGATTTTCCCCGCCCGTTCAAAAACAACGGCGTTGCCGGGTTGAATGACAACCTTTCCGGGACCCCCAAATTTTTTCAGTATCCCCCCCTTTTTGGTGCGGGTGACTTTTCCGTCTTCAACAATCAACCAATCGTAATTGGTGTTGGTAATCAGGGAGAAAACCGAACGAAACGCCTGCCCGCCGGTGATACCTTCGACTTTTTGGAGCGACAGCACATACGCGCCGCTGATGTACACGGTCAATAAAAACAGAAGCAGCGTGATACCGAGCGAAATTCCCGAACCGACCACCAGCGCATAACTTCGGAGCATCAGTTGGCTGGCGATGTCCTGCCGCTGGTTGTCCAAATGCAGGCTTTGTTCGGTGAGGGTAGCGGCGATGCCCGCGACAACGACGAACACGCCGACGAACATCCAGCGCGCTTTGGCAGCGGTATCTTCCGAGGCGTTCAGTTTGAATAGAACCGCCAATAGTATAAATAGCGTGCCGATACCGATGGTGAACTGCAACGGTATCAGAACGAGCAATAATCCCAACGCAAAGCTGCCGGTGCTGATTAATGTCCGCATAATCATCTCCCCATGACATAATGTTTTGTCAATAATCATTATACAGGATATTGACCATAAATGACAAGCCCCAATCGGGCATTTCGTGAAAAACACGCCGATTGGGGCAAGGTTGGGGTGAAATAGGGTGTGATTACGCGCCGTATTTGCCCAAGCGCAGGGCATGCGCCAGCGCGAGCGGCATAATATCGGTGTGGCGGATGTGCCCCAAGCTGCCATGCAGGCACGCCGTCTCGCCGAATTCGGTGGCGGGGTCGTTGCGGACGGTGTCCGCCGCGAGCAAAATGGGCACGGGATGCCAACTGTGCCGTTTCAGCGCCGCCGGGGTGGAATGGTCGCCGGTGATGACCAGCACGTCCGGTTTGAGCGCCAGCAGGTCGGGGAGGGCGGCATCCACCGCTTCGATGACCTTTTTCCGCGCCTCAAAATTTCCGTCTTCGCCATAGCTGTCTGTCTTTTTAATATGGACGAAAAAGAAGTCGTATTTATCCCAATATTCTTTGACCACAGCGAACTCTTCAGCGGGCGATTCCGCATCATGCACGATGACATCCATCCCCACCAGCCGCGACACGCCTTTGTACATGGGGTAAACTGCCACCGCCGCCGATTTCATTCTATACACTTCCGGGAATTTGGGCAGACCGGGATCCATCGCCACGCCGCGCAGGGTGAAGGCGTTGGCGGGCGCATGGTCGGCGAGAAGTTTTTCCCCTGCCGCCACAAATTGCCGCAGGATTTCGGCGGTCTTTTCGGCGGCGGGGGTGCGCGACGTGACGGGCAGAATGGGCACGCCGGTGCGCTGCGGGTCGGTGTCGTCAATGTCGCCGCTCAGACCCTCGCCGCGCAGAACCACCGCAAAACGATACTCTTTCACCGGCTCGACAAAAATTTCCACGCCCGGAATTTTGATTTGCCGCAAAAGTTCCACCCGTTTGGTGGCTTCATCGGTGGGAATTCTGCCCGCGCGGCGGTCGGTGATGTTACCGTCGGCGTCAATGGTGCAGAAATTGCAGCGGATGGCGACATCATCGGGGCGCAACTCAAAGCCGACGCCGAGCGCTTCCAGCACCCCGCGCCCGATGAGATTTTCGAGCGGGTCGTAGCCGAACAGCGCCATGTGTCCGGGTCCGCTACCGGGGCTGAAACCGGGGGCGACCACATCGCTCAATCCCAGCGATGCGCGTGCGGTGAGCGCGTCCATATTCGGGGTACGTGCGGCTTCCAGCGCGGTTTTTCCGCCCGCCTGCATGGGCAAGCCGCCCAAACCGTCCATCACCAGCAAAACAATTTTCGAGCCGTTATCCACAGCCATATCGTGAATCAGTTTTAATTTATCCATTTGTCACCTCAGAAATTAGAGTGGGTGCAACACCATAAAAAAATGGAGCAGATAGAATATCCATCTGCCCCATTGTAGCATAATTATGTCGGTTGATTAAGTTTTTTGTGCGCCGATTACAGCAGTGCTTTTTCCGTGTCTTGGTCAAACAGGTGAATGCTGTCGAGATTGAAGACAACTTCCACTTCCTGCCCCATGGTGTATTTTGCGCGCGGGTCAATGCGCCCGATGAAGTTTTGGTCTTCCCCGGCGACCATGTAGACGTAAATTTCGCTGCCCATCATTTCCGTCAATTCCACCCGCGCGTGGATGGCTGCGCCCAGCACGTCGGTGGGCAGAAATTCCGGGCTGTGAACATCTTCCGGGCGGACGCCCAGCACAACACTTTTGCCCAAATAGGCGTTCACTTTCTTGGCGGTTTCGTCGGACAGGCGGAGGCGGAACGCGCCGGTATCCACATACATTTCGTTGGCATCGCCGGTGAGCGTGCCGTTGAAGAAGTTCATCGCCGGCGAACCGATGAAGCCCGCCACAAACAGGTTCACGGGATGGTCGTACAATTCCTGCGGGGATGCCACTTGCTGCAGCACACCGTCTTTCATCACCGCGATGCGGTCAGCCATGGTCATCGCTTCCACCTGGTCATGGGTCACGTAAATGAAGGTGGTGGCGAGTTTTTTGTGGAGTTTGGTGATTTCGGCGCGGGTCTGCACGCGCAATTTCGCGTCGAGGTTCGAGAGCGGTTCGTCCAGCAGGAAGACGGATGGTTCGCGGACGAGGGCGCGTCCGAGCGCGACACGCTGGCGCTGCCCGCCGGAGAGCGCTTTCGGTTTGCGGTCGAGATATGGTTCGATGCCCAGAATCTGCGCCGCTTCATGCACCCGGCGATTAATTTCGTCTTTCGGGGTTTTGCGCAGTTTCAGCCCGAATGCCATATTATCGTACACCGACATATGCGGGTACAGCGCGTAGCTTTGGAACACCATGGCGATGTCGCGGTCTTTGGGCGGCACATCGTTCACCACCCGGTCGCCGATGCGAATTTCGCCTTCGGTGATTTCTTCCAGCCCGGCTAAACAGCGCAAAGCGGTCGATTTCCCGCAGCCGGAGGGACCGACCAGCACCAGAAATTCCCTATCATAAATTTCCAGAGACAGATTTTTCAGGGCGGTGACATCGCCGTATTTTTTGGTTACATTATCGTAGGTTACGCCTGCCATAGTTTCTCCTTTTGAAAAATAGTGAGTCGTTTACAGCCACAATTCCAAACTACTTGATTGCCGAATGACCAGCCACGGTTGCAATGCGGTGGGTTCCGGCATGGTTTCCGAATGATTGATGATTGCCAGCAAAGTTTCCGTGGCAATCTTGCCCAAACTGTCGGTGGGGCGGTGGACGGTGGTGAGGGGCGGTTGGGCATATTCCGCCAGCAAAATATCGCCGAACCCCACCACAGCAATATCGCTGCCGATTTCAAATCCCTGGTCTTGGGCGGCTTTGAGCGCCCCCATCGCCACCAAATCATGCCCGGCGACGATAGCGTCCGGCGGGTTTTCCGCCAGCAATTGCTGCGCCGCGCGGTAGCCTTCCCGTTGCGTTTGCGCGTTCAAATCGGTGATGATACCGGATGCGCGGCTCTGCGTCGCCGCTACT
>JAJRSQ010000053.1 GCA_024278725.1 Chloroflexota bacterium | reverse complement strand
GGTAATTTTGGTCAACATCGGGATTGGTGCTGATGTCGAATCCTTTTTGCAGATACCGCGCCCGCCGGATGGCGTTGGCGGCGTATGAACGGGCGGCGATTGCCTGCGCCTCCAACGCTTCGGGATGCCACGTGGCGGGAATTTCTGCCGGAACCACCCCGCGCAGATATTGTTCCAGCGACATGGTTTCAATGCGTCCGTCGTTGAATTTCACGCGGATGTCCATCCCCGCAAACGCATCATCCACCGGGATGGCGGCGGCGGGTGGTGCGGCGACGGTATCGCCGGGGGGGGTACTGCCCGGCAGAATTTCAGGCAGTGCCGCCAACCGTTGGGTGAAAGCGGGCAGGTCGTCAATATATTGCGTCCACACATTGAAAATACGGGTGGGGTCGGTGGTGGGGTCTTCCCACAGATAGAAGGTCAGCGCCAGCACGCGGGCATCGTTGAGGGTGTGCTGGCTGAAAAAGGCTATCTGCTCGAAAAAATCGGGGTCGTAAGTGGCGAAATTCGCCGCCCGCGCGATGACAATTTGGGCATCAATGTCGTATCGTTTTTTGAACAGCGCCAGCACCCGTCGCCAGCGAAAGGCATACCATGCCGATTGCGTCGGGTCTTGCAACTGCTCCCGGTGCGAGCCGGTTTCGTCGCCCCAATAGGCGTGTACCGCCACCCGGTTGCCGAAATATTTCCGCACCGCCGTCGCCAGAAAATCGTAGCCCGCAAACGGGTCGGAGATGTTGCCCTCGGCGTCAGGCGTGCCGTCTTCCCGTCGTCCGGGGGCGAAAGGGGGCGCAACCAGGCGCATTTCCGGCGCGAGGGCGTTCACAATTTGCGCCACCCGCGTTATCCACCAGCCCGCGCTGCGATAAAACTGTTCGCTTTCGTACAGCGGTTGGCGCGCCGGGTCGGTTTCGCCGTTTTGGGAGAAAAGATTCATCTCTTCGGCGAAAATGACCAGCGGATTCAACGGGCGAATTTCAACCCATGCGGCGGCAATCTTCCGCGCAAAGGTGATGGCAGATTGCTCCAAATCGGCAAACCAGTCGCGGGGATGCTCAAAACGCACGATGATGGTGGCATCGGGGTGTTGTTTTTTATATTCAAAGATACGGTTTTGCCGCAAATACCGAACATCGCATGATACAGCCCCCGGTTGCCAGCGCAGCATCAAGTTGGCGTCGGTGGGTGTGCCATTCACGGCAACAATACCGGGTCGGCGCATAGAAGCCCTCAATCGTTTCAATTTGTTACCATAATGATTATGTCACAAAATCACCGTTTCGGCAATGGGAAAAAAGGAAAGTCATCTGCCGTTTGCGGACAAGTTGTGCTATAATCAATGGCAACTCACCCGAAATGATCGGAGGCAAAGATGGAACGGTATCGAGTTCAGCCCAATACCCATGTGAAATTGAAAGAGTGGGACCCCAATGACAAAAGTTTATTCCCCGACGGCGGAAAGAAAAAAGGGCGGAAGGCGCTGCTGGCGCTGAATGCACGCTTGGAAGTGTTGCAGGAAAAATTATACGCCGAATCGAAGCACAAAGTACTGCTCATTCTGCAGGCGATGGACACCGGCGGCAAAGATGGCACCATCCGCCACGTGTTTGAGGGGGTGAACCCGCAGGGCGTGCAGGTTGCCAGCTTCAAAAAACCGACCAGCATCGAACTGGCGCATGATTATCTGTGGCGCGTGCATCAACAAGTGCCCGCCAAAGGGAATATCGTCATTTTCAACCGCAGCCATTATGAAGATGTGCTGGTGGTGCGGGTACACAATCTGGTTCCCAAATCCGTGTGGTCAAAACGCTATGAACACATCAATGCGTTTGAAAAAATGCTGGCGGATGAAGGGACAACCATCATCAAAATCTTTTTGCACATTGATTTGGACGAGCAGAAAGAGCGTTTGCAAGCCCGCCTTGATGAGCCGGACAAAAATTGGAAATTCAACCCCGCCGACCTTTCCGAGCGGAAGTTGTGGGGCGATTATATCAAAGCCTACGAAGATGTGTTGAGCAAAACCAGCACCGAATGGGCGCCGTGGTACATCATTCCCGCCAACCGGAAATGGTATCGAAACCTCGTGGTGGCTTCCATCATCATCAAAACGCTGGAAGGGCTGAACATTCAATTGCCGAAAGTAGATTTCGACCCGAAGGCGATTCACATCGAATAAAAAATATGCCGCGCAACAAATGGATACCCTTTCAGTTGATTTTCTTCGATTGCGACAGCACCCTCAGCGCCATTGAAGGAATTGACGAGCTTGCCAGAGAAAAAGGGCTGTTCGATGAGGTTCAGCAACTGACCAACGCCGCGATGGATGGCGAAGTTCATCTCGAATCCGTGTACGACCGTCGTTTGCAATTGTTGCGCCCCACGCGCGGCGAAATTCGGCGGCTGGAACACGCCTATCGGGAAACGGCGCTCCCCGATGCCGCCGCAGTGATTGCCGCCCTGCAATTTTTGGACAAAGCGGTATTCGTGGTGAGCGGCGGACTTCTCCCCGCCGTGCGCCCGTTTGGGGAATGGTTGCAGATTCCGCCGGAGAATATCCGCGCGGTGGATGTGGTGTATGATACCCTTTCCGGCGAATGGTGGAATTTTCAGAAAGATCAATGGGGCGAGCGCCCCGACGTGAATTATCTGCGGCACGATGACGGTCCATTGGTGCAAAGTTTGGGCAAAATTGATGCAATTCGCCGGTTGATGGCGGGGCATGTGGGTCGAAGCCTGCTGGTGGGCGACGGTATGAGCGATTTGGCGGCACGTCCGGCGGTGGATTATTTCGCCGGTTTCGGGGGGGTGGTTGCCCGCCGAGCGGTGCGCGCCGCCGCAGATACCTTCATTGCCGCCGCAAGTCTGTCCCCCGTTTTGGCGTTGGCAACCGATGCCGCCGAGCGCGCCCGCTTGGAAAACACGCCGCATCAAAAAACATTGGCGCATGGATTGTCGCTCATCGAGGCGGATGCGGTGACATTTTCCCACCCCAAGTTCAAAACCAGTGTGTTGAAGGGATAAAGCATGACGTTCATCCCCACGCCGGAAACGGTGCAGTTCCTGCTGTCCGAAGCAGGGCGCGAAGGGCTTGCCCGCGCCGAAACGCTATCGCTCACCCCGATGAGCCGCCTGCGCGATGTGCAATTTCTGCGCAAAACTCTCTCCGCTGAACGGACGGCGGCGGTGGTGGAGCAGGTTTTGCTGCGGCGGCGCGGCGCGGAAAAATTTTCGCGGGCGAATGCCATGCTTTTTCTGCGCGATGCGCTGGCGCAAGCCACCCGTGAGATGCTGGCTCAGCACCGCGCGGCACGGTTCACTCCCTTTGCCCGCGTCGCGGACATCGGGTGCGGCATCGGCGGCGATACCATCGCGCTGGCGCAAACGGTTTCGCGGGTGATTGCGCTCGATTTGGATGCCACGCGACTAAAATTTGCATCCCACAATGCGGCTGTGTACAATACGCGCGAAAAAATTCGGTTCATTCAAGCCAACGGATTGCAACGACCCTTTCGGGAACATGCCGTGGATGCTATTTTTGCCGACCCTGCGCGGCGCACATCGGCGGGAAAACGGACGTTTAACCCGCAACACTATCTCCCCCCCCTCAACACGTTAATGACGCTGTTCGACCGGCTGCCCGGTGGAATCAAACTCGCGCCCGGCATTGATTTTTCGGTGTTGCCCGCCGATGCGGAAGTGGAAATTGTCTCTTTTCGCGGCGAAGCGAAAGAGGCGGTGCTGTGGCGCAACGCGCTGGCGACGCCCGGCATTTCCCGGCGCGCGACCCTTCTCCCCGGCGGATACAGCCTCACCGACGCCGATGACGATGCGTGCGCCGAAGGTTCGCCGGGGGCATACCTGTTTGAGCCGGATACGGCGGTGATTCGGGCGGGATTGGTGCGGCAGGTCGGCGCGCGGCTGGGATTGCGCCTGCCGGATGCGCACATCGCCTATTTGACGGGCGACAATCCCATCAACTCCCCTTTTGTGACGGCGTACCACATTGAAGCGCAATTGCCACTGAAGATAAAGCGCATTAATCAATATCTGAAAAAAGAAAATATCCGGCGGGTGAACATCAAACAACGGGGAACCGGGCTGCACCCGGAAAGAATATCCGCCCAAATAAAACCGGCAAAAACAGGTTGTGAACGCACGCTCATTTTGACGCGCGTGAAAGATACCCACACGGCATTTGTGTGCCGTCGAATCACATGAAAAAGAGGACTGATATGTTCAAAATTCTGGTAACGGATGAGTTATCGCCGCAGGGAATGGAACTGCTTGCCGCCGCCGAAGATGTGACGGTAGATGTGAAAAAAGGGCTGTCGGAGGCGGAATTGGCGGAGGTCATTCCGCCGTATCATGGATTAATCATCCGCAGCAGCGTGACGGTGACCGCCAACGTGATAGACCGCGCCGAAAATCTGCGCGCCATCGGCAGGGCAGGGGTGGGGGTGGATAATGTGGATTTGGAAGCCGCCAGTCTGCACGGCATTGTGGTGATGAACACGCCCGGCGCCAACAGCATGGCAACCGCCGAGCATACCATCGCCCTGTTGCTGGCGATGTGCCGCAATATTCCGCAGGCGTACAAATCTATGCTTGAGTTGAAGTGGACGCGCAAAAAATTCACCGGCGTGCAATTGTACCGCAAAACCATCGGTATCATCGGGTTGGGGCGCATCGGCAGCCGGGTGGCGTTGCGGTGTCGCGGGTTCGGGATGGAGGTGCTGGCATACGATCCGTACATCGGCGCAGATGTGGCGCGGGAATTGAAGGTGAAGCTGGTCAGTTTGGATGAACTTTTCGCGCAGTCTGATTTCATCACGCTGCATACCGCGCTCACCCCGGAGACGAAACATCTCATCAATGCGGAGACCATCGCGCAGATGAAAGACGGCGTGCGCATCGTCAATTGCGCGCGCGGGGCGCTCATCAACGAGGATGATTTGGCGGCGGCGTTGACTTCGGGGAAGGTTGCCGGGGCGGCGGTGGATGTATATTCCGCCGAACCATTACCGGCGGACAGCCCTTTGCGCGGATTGGACAATCTGGTGTTCACGCCGCACATCGCCGCCAGCACCGTGGAGGCGCAGCGCGATGTCGGCACGCAGGTGGTTTCGCAGGTGTTGCAGGTTTTGCGCGGCGAGGACATCCGCAACGCGGTCAATATGCCGCTCACCGACCCCAAAATCGTGCAATCCATGCGCCCCTATTTGAAGCTGGCGGAAACCATCGGCAGTTTGCAGGCGCAATTGGCGGGCGGCAGATTGCGCCGGATAGAGGTTGAATTTAAGGGAACGCTCAATCGGCAGGTGAAATTGCTGACCGTTGCGCTGTTGAAAGGGGTACTCTCGCCGACGCTCGATGAATTGGTGAATTATATCAACGCCCCCATTCTGGCGAACCGGCGCGGCATCAAAATTTCGCAGACCACCGGTATGGATGCCCGCAACTATCCCAATCTCATCACCTGCCGGGTTTATTGGGATGGCGGCTGCCGGCTCATTTCGGCGACGCTGTTCAGCCCGAATGAACCGCGGGTGGTGCAGGTTGACAATTACCGCATGGATGTGCGTCCGGAAGGGCAAATTCTGGTGGTGGAATCGCAGGATGTGCCGGGCTTTTTGGGGCGCACCGGCACCATTTTGGGGAGCGCGGGCATCAACATCGCCGCCATGCGCTTCGGGCGCACCGAACCCGGCGGGCGGGCGCTCACCTTCATCAAAGTGGATTCCCCCGTGCCGGAAGATGTCATCAACGAATTGATGGCGTTTGAGCCGGTGTATGAAGTCGGGCAGGTGATGCTGTAACCCCGCACGAAGGCGGAAAAGGGAACGAAAAAGGGACTCGCGATTACGAGTCCCTTTTTGATTTTCCTTTTGGCGGCGGTTGGCTGCTATCGGCTGCGCTGCCAATTGACGGTGACAATTTGAACCGCCGCGCTGGAGGTGCAGGCATCTTTCGAGTCGGTTTGCCATTCAAACCGCTGGACGGCGGGTTTCCCGTTTTCCAGCGGAACCACGAACCAACGGTGCGTGTCTTTGTTCGGCGCGGCAAAATCGAAAACGTACCGCCCGTTGCCGTCCGAAGGGCTGGTGTTGAATACACTGCCGGCTACCCCAACTTCCCCAACCTGAAAGACCACGCCGGGCATCGGCAACCCGCCGGCATCACGGACAACGCCCAGCACCCGAATCACATCGCAATTGTTTTCCGTGGTGATGTTCGATACCCGATACAGGGGCAACGGCGTCGGTGACGGTGACGGGCGCGGGGTGCGGGTCGCGGTGGCGGTTGGGGTGCGGGTGGGGAACGGCGTCGGGGTGAATGTGGGCGTCGCGGTGGGCGTCGGCGTGCGGGTTTCGGTGGGCGTCGGGGTCAGCGACGGGGTGAGGGTGACGGTCGGTGTCCACGTGGGCGGGAAAAGGGGCGTCGCGGTGTCGGTGGGGACTTCCGCCACGAATTTCGGCGCAATTGTTGACGGTACGATGGCTTGCGCCCGTGCGGTCGCCCGGCTGGGGGGAAACGGGTTGAGGGGCGATTCCGGCACAACAAAAATCGCGGCGATGAATAAACATGCCAGCAGTGTCATACCAATTACAAGCACCAATAGAAGCGTTGCGGTTCTATTCGACATCCCATGACCTCCTTAAGATGTTACGGCGTGGCTGGCGTTTCCGCCCCACGGGTTGACCCAAGAATTTCTGTGTCGCTGATGAGAATGCAATAATCCGTGTCATTAATCGTTGAAAACCCCACCCGCAATTTTGTATTCGGCTGAGTTTCAACCAAACGGGCAGTTGCGCTGAGGAGTTGGCTCTTCAGTGTTTCAGCCGGGTAATCGGGATACAAACCCAATTGTCCGTCCAATAATTGCTGGCGCAATAATTCTTCCGTGGCGCGGTCAATTTGCGAGGCGTCCGGAATAGCCACAATCATATCGCCGTACAATTGAAATAACGTTTTGTACTGGTCGCTCAACGCCGCCCGAATATCCTGCGCCGTCGCCGACCATTCCGGGACTAAATCAATGCCGAATGCACCACTGGCAACGCGATATTTCAGACTTTGCCAGACTATTTGAGCGAACAGCACATTGATTTTTCCGGACGTTTGCAGTTCTGCCGCCGCCGCATCGGCAAAAAATGCCGATTTTGCCGCGTCTTCTGCCAACAGCGCATCCTTCAGTGCCGCCAGGTTCTCCGGGCGAACCTCACCCCCCAGTTCAACCAGATTTTTCGCAACTGATTGCGCCGCTTGCCAGCGCGCTTTTTCCGCTTCCTGCACGTCCGTGGGCAGCGGAATCGGTTCGATGGCGGGAAGCTCCAGCTTCGCGTCCGCGGTTCCGCTCAATTCCACGGGTGAAAGGCTTTCGGTCAAGCTGGCTCGCGCCAGGTCTTTTTCCCCAATGCGGAGATACGACTGGCTCAACTGCTCCAGCACGGAACGCCGCACCGCCGGTTGTAAAAAGTTGCTTTCCGTGGCGATGACGTGCGCCTGGTCTAAATACAATTTCGCCCGCAGCGATTCGTTCAAATCCGCCAGCCCGCTCCCTGCTTGCAGAAAAATATCTGCCCGCAACGTGTCGGGAATGTTCGGGCTAAGGGTAGCAACTGCGCCCGCGAGCTGGTAGCTCATAATCGCGCGGGTGGCATCGTTTTGCTCATAAAACTTTTTGCCCAGCAACAGCAGCGCCCCGGCAGCCTTTTGCGGCGCAATGGTCGGGGTTGCGGTGAGAATCCGCAGCGCGGTTCCCGGGCGGGCTTTGTCGATGGCTTGGTTGATGACATCCAGCGGCGCAATACCGCCCAACTCCGATACCGCCAGCGCGGGGTCAACCGTGGTTGCCGCCAGCACCGCTTCCGGCTCCTCCGGTGAAAGTTCCACCGTGGTGTCGGGTTGTTTGACGAAAAAACCAAAAACAGCGAGCGCCGTTATCAGCAAAAGAACAACGATGGTGCTGAGGATGGCGATGAGTCCGAATTTATTTGATGACGTTTTGAGCATGTAACTGGCTCCCAAAAATGAGATAGGTTATGCAAAGAACCAGTATAGCATTGAGTCAATTGCCCTACAAATGAATTAATTCGACATCCACTCAATTTTTGCGGTGGCGCGCCGACGATTGAACCAGTTTTCAAAAGCGATAACCCGCAGGCGGTAATGAAATTCCGGCGTGAGCGCGCGCGCTTCTGCCGCCGCCGATACCCGTAGCACGTAAAAACCATCTGCCGCCGGAAGTACCGTCAGCGCATCCACGGGGAGGGTGAACGCCGCTGCTTCCACTGCCGCGGGGAGGACGTTCACCCCGGCGGGAAACCAGCCCAAATCCGCGCCAACCCGCCGCGAGGCGTCGGTGCAGGCATATTGCGCGGCAAAATCGGCGAAGGTTGCCCCCTGTGTGATTGCCGTTTCCACCCGGTCAGCGTCTGCCTGCGTGGGCAATAGCAGACACTGCGCGTGAATCTGGTTGGCGGTGGTCGGCACGGATTGCGTGATTGCCTCGAATAGCTGTGCCGCCGTCAATTGCGCCCGCAAGGTGGCGCGCAGTTCTGCCGATGATAAATTGTTGCGCGCCAGCCATGCCGAATATTGCTCGGTGGGCATGGACGCTGCCATTGCCGATAATTTTTCGTTCACCACCGCATCCGGCACGGTGACGGCGGGATTTTCAGCGGCGAATTGTGCCATCAATGTTTGGTCAATCAGCCCGGAAACCACCGCGCTTTCTGTGATGGTTGCCGATGCGGTGAGCGAGCCGGTTGGGGTCAGCCGGGCAAATTGCGCCAATTGCGAGTCAACCGTTTGGCGGAACACGGGTGTTTCATTGACGAAAACTGCGACGGGGGGCGTGGGGGTGGCGGGGGGCAACGGGCGAAAAATCGGGCGGATTGCTGCTCCCGGCGGGGGAGATTGCGTTTTCCCGCACGCCGCAACCGCCATTGCTATCAGGGCGATGCTGATTAATGTAAAAAGTCGCTTCATTAAAACGGTTCCATTCGCCAATGAGACTTACCATAACATCTCTATTATACACGACGGATAGACATAATGCAACCATTCATCAAAAAAGAACACGGCTGTTGCAAAGTAAATTTTAAGGTTGCCGGTTTTCATGATTTCACGCCGCAGGGGCGATTTGCGAGCCACTCTTACGCACTTTCTTCCGGTTTTAACGAAAATCGGTGGCGTCGTAGGGGCACGCTGCAGCGTGCC
>JAJRSQ010000052.1 GCA_024278725.1 Chloroflexota bacterium | reverse complement strand
GGTTGCCCGAAAAATACAACACCGTGCTCGGCGAGCGGGGGAGCGGGCTGTCGCAGGGGCAGCGGCAACTGTTGTCCATCGCCCGCGCCGCGCTGGCGAACCCGCGCATCCTCATTTTGGATGAGGCGACCTCAAGTGTGGACACCCGCACGGAACAGCTCATCCAGCAGGCATTGGACAAATTGCTGGCGGGGCGCACCTCATTTGTGATTGCCCACCGGCTCAGCACCATTCGCAATGCCGACCAAGTGCTGGTGCTGGATGGCGGCGAAATTGTGGAGCGCGGCACACACACCGAACTTCTGGCGCGGAAAGGGTTTTATTACAATTTATATATGAGCCAATTCCGGCAGGATGATGAAACGGCGGAACCCGTGCCCGCACATGGGGTATCCACATAAATTGAAATGACAATAGGGTAGTGGAAATGAAAACCGGGCATCGCAACAATGCCCGGTTTTTTGTTTCCCTACTTTTTGGCGGAAAATTCCGCCAACATCGCGCGAATCTGTTGGATGTGTTCCCGTTCATGCTCCAGCATCCGCCGGACAATCTTTCGCGGCGTCCATTCTTCGCCGTCATGCATGGTGACTCCCACCTGCTCCGATTCGATTGCGCCGCGCAGCCGTTCCAGCGCCACACTTCGCGCCGCCGCCAGACGGAACATCGGCGCTTCGGGCCACTGTTTCAACCGGTCGGTGTACCATACATCCGCTTCCGCCAGGTGGTACAAAATATCGCGGATGGTGCGTTCATCGTCGGCGGTTTTCCACAGCAGCGCGTCTTTGGGCAAATCGCGCACCAAATCAACCAGTTCCTGCCGCGAGATTGCCATCCAGCGCAACAACGCTTCCAGCTCATTCGGGTGCAGCGGGTCGAAATCGGTGGGGAAAGTGGAGCCATCCACCTCCTCAAACTCGAAAGAGACGCCTTCGCTGACGCGCGCCACCGGCTCGCCCACGTCTCTCAGCAGCCGCAGATAATCCGACACGGCTTGCCGGATATTTTCTTTTGCCTCTGCAATGGTCTTTCCGCGCGCGGTTGCGCCGGGCAGAGACGGCACATGCGCCACCGGACCCGGGGTCGTGTTGGAATCGCCTTTCGTTTCAATATATACCAGATATTTTGCCATAGGTATTCATCTCCGTGTGGAATTTTTGACTGTATGGATATTGTACCACCACCCCGATGGGGCGTAAAATCGTCTCAATTCGGAATAAGGGCGATTCATGATTGTTGATGACATCTCGCCAAACCGACACACAAAATAGTTTTCAAAATTGCCCGTAATTCGTGATTGTGCTAAAATCTGTGCTACATAAGAATAGCGCACTCAAAAGCAATGTCTCCTTTTGGGGGATGTTTCTTTCTCTGCATTTATATGGTGCGGCGACGTAGCCAAGTGGTAAGGCAGGGGTCTGCAAAACCCTTATTCGCCGGTTCGAATCCGGCCGTCGCCTTTGACGGGGCTGATAGTTTTACACTGTCAGCCCTTTTTTGTTGCCCGATATTGGCGTAAATTTTCGGAAAGCCGCATAATTTGCAATTGAAACGATTACGCCCGCTTGATTGACAAATCTTTTTTGGACGCAGATGCACGCTGATAGCTGATATGCGAAAGGATGGTGTATGACGCCCGTATTTCCCGCTTTATCCCCTATCCCCTCGCCCGCCGAGCGCCGGATGGCGGTGCATATTTCGCCGGAAGCCGAGCGCGCCGTGCGGCGCGGACACCCGTGGCTCTTCGATGGCGCGATTGCCCGCCAGAGTTTCGCAGGTGCGCCGGGTGACATCGCCGTGATTTTTGACCGCAAACGCCGTTTTTTGGCGGCAGGGCTGTTCGACCCCCATTCGCCCATTCGGGTGCGAATTTTGCAGCACGGCACACCCGCCACCATCGACGGAGCATTTTTCGCGGAAAAACTCCGTGCGGCGGCGGCGATTCGCGCGCCGTTGATGCGCCAGCCGCCGGAACGCGCCACCACCGGCTACCGGCTGGTGTACGGCGAAAATGACGGACTGCCGGGGCTGGTGCTCGACCGTTTCGACCGGGTGGCGGTGGCGAAAATCTATTCTGCCGCGTGGCTGCCCCATTTGCGGGATGTCCTTTCGGCATTGTCGGAAATTTTGCCGCTCGAATCGGTGGTGCTGCGGATGAGCCGCGCGGTGCAAAAAACACCATCGGCTTTATTTGGATTGACGGACGGTCAGACGATTTTCGGCGCGACGGTGGATGCGCCGGTGCTGTTTCGGGAAAACGGATTGTTTTTTGAAGCCGACCCCGTGCGCGGGCAGAAAACCGGCTTCTTTCTCGACCAACGCGACAATCGGGCGCGGGTGGAAACGCTGTCGAAGGGGAAATCGGTGCTGAATCTTTTTTCGTACACCGGCGGATTTTCGGTGTACGCGGCGCGAGGTGGCGCCACCGAGGTGGTCAGTGTGGATATGAGCGCGCCTGCGCTGGCGGTTGCCGAGCGGAATTTTGCGCATAACCACCATTGCGCGGCAGTGGCGCGCGCCCGCCACACCACCATCGCCGAAGATGTTTTTGCGGTGCTGGCGCGGTTCGCGGCGCAGCGCCGCCGGTTCGATGTCGTCATCATCGACCCGCCGATGTTCGCGCAAAAGGGGGCGCAGGTGGCGGGCGCAGTGGTGGCATACAAAAAACTGACGCGGTTGGGATTGGCGGTGCTGAAACCTGGCGGCACGCTGGTGCAGGCGTCATGTTCCGGGCGGGTGGATGCGGCGACCTTTTTCGCGGCGGTGACACAGTCGGCGGCGCGGGCGGGGCGTCCCCTGCGGGAGTTGGCGCGCACCGGACATCCCCTCGACCACCCCGTGACGCTGGCGGAAGGCGCGTATCTGAAATGCTTGTTCGCCGTTGCCCCGTGACACCATCACACAAATTGCCCGGCGCACCAGCCCGATGCCCACGCCCATTGAAAGTTGTATCCGCCCAGCCAGCCGGTCACATCCACCACTTCCCCGATGAAAAACAACCCGCGCACTCGCTTCGCCTCAAATGTTTTCGATGACAATTCGGCGGTGTCCACCCCGCCGCGCGTCACTTCCGCTTTTCTGAACCCGTCTGTGCCGGTGGGGGAAATGTCCCACGCCTGAAACGCCCGCGTGACGGCGGCAATCTCTTTCAGGGAAAGTTGGTTGACCGGTTTGGCGTCGAAGGGCGGGGCGAGCCGGTGCCGCACCAGCCGTTTCGGCAGCCATTCGCTCAGCCGGGTTTTCAGGGCGGTTTTGGGATGGGTTTTCTGCCAGCCCGATATGGCTTCCGCCAAATCCACATCGGGCAATAAATTGATGGTGATGGTCTGCCCGCGCCGCCAATAATTTAAAATTTGCAGCATGGCGGGACCGCTCAACCCGTGATGGGTGAAAAGGACTGCCTCGCGGAACGATTGCCCGCCGCACGAAACTTCTGCCGGCACGGATATTCCGCTCAACCCGCCGAGCGCGCGCATTTCCGCCGCGCCGAGCCGCAGCCCCACCAGCCCCGGCGACGGCGGCACAATTCGCAACCCGAATTGTTTCGCCACCCGCAGCCCGAAATCGGTGGCGCCCATTTTGGGGATGGACAACCCGCCGGTGGCAATCACCAGCGAGTCGGCGCGGAAGGTTCCCCGATTGGTTTCAATTGAAAAGCGGTTGTTTTTTCGGATGGCGTTCACGGCGCAATGGGTGCGAATATCCACCCCGGCGGCGCGGCATTCCGCCAGCAGCATGGTCACAATTTCGCGCGCGCTGCCGTCGCAGAAGAGTTGTCCCGCCGTTTTTTCGTGATAGCGGATGCCGTGTTTTTCCACCAGCGCGATGAAATCGGCGGGGGTGAAGCGGCTCAGCGCGGATTTGCAGAAATGCGGATTTTCGGAGAGATAATTTTCGGCGGAAACGTTCAGGTTGGTGAAATTGCAGCGTCCCCCGCCGGAGATGAGAATCTTTTTCCCCACCTTTTCGGCGCGTTCCAGCAGCAGCACCCGCCGCCCGCGCCCCCCCGCCGCGATGGCGCACATCAACCCCGATGCACCCCCGCCGATGATGATGGTGTCGAAATCGGTCATCATTCCCCGTTCACAATTTCCAGCCGATAGAATTTCGCCGCGAAGTTCGGCTCGGTGATGCCCAGCCCGTCTCCGGCGATGACGGCGGGGTTGAGCGGCGAAAATTCTTCCACGTTGGGAATATTTTCTGTCCGCCACCGTTTTTCGGTTGCCAGCACATAACTTGCCCGAAATTGCCCGCGCAAATCCACCGTCCCGCCAATGGCTTTCAGCGCGTCAACCCCTTCCTGCGTCAATTGCATGCTCGCTTCGTCCTTCACCGCAATGGCGATGAGCGCGTCATCCGGCGCGGCGGCGAGAAATTCCGCCAGCGCGTGGCTTGCGGCGGGGTCGGCGAAGGTGTCGAAAGCGGCAGTGTCCAGCACTGTGCCATCTTCCGCGATGATGGCGACATTGAAGCCGCGTTTGTTCGGCGACACATCCACCCCGTTCACATAAATGTGCCCCAGATTGCCCGCTTCTTACCCCGCGCTGACGATAGTGATGACAGGATACGGGTTCGATACCACCGGCGAGAGTTCATTAAAATGCAGGGTGATGTCGTTCATCCCCGCGCGGACGGCTTCGGCGGGGATGGGAATCTCAACTATGGGCGGCGTGAAACTCGGTTGAGTATTTATGGGGGAGATTGGTGATTGGTGATTGGTGATTGGGTATACCGCATCTCCATTAATGTCTATCCAAATACGGTTTGCCGGGTTCATAGATTGGGTGGTATAGCGCAGCACTTTCGCTTCCCCATCCAGCGGAACCATCAACCGCGCGGTTTTTCGTTGGGCAACGACATAATTGCCAAATTCATCGGGTAACCCCCATCCTTCGGCAAAATAAAGCCGGCGCAGTGGCGAGCGGCGCAGGTCAATTTCGGCGGGCAGGGGGGGCAGATTGACGCGGTACAGAATCAGGTCGGGCGATTCCGAGATTTTTTCCACCGGCAGCACCGATTCGATGTACGGGATGGTTGCCTGCGGATTGTTCAGATAGCCCGGCGTTTCGGGGCGCACCACAATATATTTGATGCCGAAAAAGCGCAGCACATCCCCGGCGATGGCGCGGTCGGCGTCCCATTGCTCCGGCGGCAAATCGTGCCCCGTTTCCAGCGCGCGCAGACTGCTGAGGATGGGCGCAGTGGTGAAATACCGGAATTTCAATTCGGGGTTGCGGCTGGTATTCCCCTGCACCATCGGCTTTTGGTGGACGGTCTGATAAAATTGCCCGAACATGAAACCGGTGGTGTACGCCCCGGTGATGCGAAAACCGTTCCGCCATGCGAAAGGAATATCGAGCACGGTGAAATCGTCGGGGTCGGCGGCGATGATTTGGTATTCTTCCGGCACGCGCATATCGGATTGCGGCAGGGGGATGGAGAGGTTTTCAAAAATGAAAAATGCCATCAAAATAGTGAAGAGTGAAACGTGAAGCGTGAAGCGTGAGTGACGAGTGACGAGTGACGAATGACGAAGGCTGACCACTAATTGCTGAAAGCCGATTGCTGCCAACGGCGCGAGCGACAGCAACAGCATGACGCTGTACCGGCTGGGGTAGCGATTCCCTTTGAAAATCGGCAGGTGTTGGAACAGGATGAAAGGTCCGGGGATGCCGGTAGCGTATCCGTTGACGGTGATATTCGGTCCCAACGTGGTGAGGGCGAAAAAGAGGGCGGCGAATGCCCAGAACCACGCGGCGCGATTGCGGCGCAGTCGCCACAGCCCGATGACCGCCAGCGCGGTGACGGTATAGCCGATGAAAATGTGCTGCCCTTTGTCGAAATTGGCGATGCCCGTGCGCGCCACCCATCCGCCGAAAAGGGGATGGTGCATGGTCGGCACGAAAAAGCCGAGCAAATCCGCGCTGAAAGCGTCCGCGAAACCGCCGCCGACCACCAGAAAATCCCCCTCGGCGAGCATATCGGGGAGCATTGCCGCCAGAATCGGCGCAATGCCGAGCGCGAAGAGTCCCGCCAGCGGCAGGTACGGGCGGATATGACGATTCCACCCCCGTCCGCCGCCGTTGGGAAACAAAATTTCCCACACCCACACCAGCGCCATCCACACCAGCAGAAAACTGGCGTAGGTCATTTCGGTGTATGCCTGCATGACCAAAAAAAGCGCGGTGAGTGCCGCATAGCGCGGGCGCGGGTCGTTTTTCAGTTTGAGGAAGAAGAGCGCGGCGAAGGGAATCCAATGGGTGCTGGCAATGTTGAATTGTCCCAGCGCGACATAAAAGAGTTTACTGCTCGCAAAAGCATATACCACCCCCGCGAAAAACGCCGCCGGAATATCATCGCCGCGCCGAAATTCCCGCACCAGCAGATAACGGGTCAGCAGAAATGTGCCGTAGCCCCCCGCCGCGAGGGTGAAAAACATGTGCAGGTTGCTCGCCGCGACGGTGCCGAAATTGAGCAGCAACGGCAGCGCGGTCAGCCCGTTGAGCAGGGTGTGGGTGTAAAACGCCAGATTAATGCCCAGCGGATAAAACATCATTTGGGTGAAAAACGGGTTTTGCGGCTGGTTGAGCAGACTGAATTTCACCCACCATAAATTCCATGCAATGGCGGGGTCGTCGCCGCCGTCACCGGGCAGAAACGTGCCCAAATGCGTCACTGTGGGGTATGTCAGCGCGAGCGCGAGCAGCAGGAAAGCCAGAAATATGAGGATGTGGGTTTTGGTTGATTGGCGCATAGGTTTGTTCTCCCCCCTTAATTCCCCCTCTGTGAGGGGGGAGATATTCCCGCTCCATTTTAGGGGGATACCCGAAGGGCACAGGTGGTCAGGGAGGGGGTAAACTACAGTCATTTTTTCTACAGCATACATTGACCATTGGAAATTAACAATTAACAATTGACTATTTTAAAATGAGGGGCATATATACCGCGAAAACTCTATCTGCCACTATCACCGAGCGGGTGGCGCTGATGGTGTCGCCGGGGTTTTGCGCGGTGACGGTGACGGCATGCACGCCGGTACTCGCCCACTGAAACGCAGCCGAGTCGGTGAGCGTGCCGGTGTGGGTGACGGGTGAAAACCCGTCTGCCTGCCACGTTATCGTTATCGGTTGGATGGTGCTGGCGGGCGAAATGACGGCGGTCAGGGTGAAACTGTCGGTGGGGATGCCCATCATCTGCCCGGAGATGGACACCGAGAAGCACGCATCCAGCGCGCGGGTCATCACCGCGTGCAGGGTGGTGTTGGGGAAAGTGTCGCGCACGAAGTTGGCACAATGTCCGGTGGCTGTGACCGGGATGTCAACGGCGGTGTGGTGATTGGTTGACCATTTCACCCAAAAGGGGGTGCCGTTTGGCATGGCGAATGGCGCGCCGCCGTTGTCGGACAGGCTGAGTCCCATGCCGCCCGTTTCATGGTCGGCGGCGACGATGACCAGCGTTTGCGCGTCCACCGCCGGGTGCGCCAGCGCCGCCGAAATCGCCGCGTCCAGCCCCAGCACGTCGCCCAGCGCGTTGGCGGCATCGTTGGCGTGTCCCGCCCAATCAATCTGCCCCCCTTCCACCATCAGGAAAAAGCCGTTGGGGTTTTGAGACAGCACCTCAATGGCGGCGGTGGTCATCTCTGCCGGCGAAGGGGAAAATGGGCGCACCATGCCCGCATCGGCGAAGAGTCCCAGCAGTTTCGCTGTGTGCGCCGGGTCGAGCGCAGAGAGTTCGGCGGCGGTGCAGACGGTGGTATACCCCGCCGCCTGCGCCTCCGCAATCAGGTCGCGCCCGTCGAGGCGGTTGCCCCATCTGCCGTAACAGCCCTGTTGGGTGATGGGCAAAAAATCGTCTTCCCCGCCGCCGAGCAGCACATCCACCCCTGCCGCCAGTTCCTGCCGAGCAATCCCGGTCATCATGCGACGGCTGGGCACGTGCGCGGCGAAAACGGCGGGCGTGGCATGGGCAATCTGGGTGGTGGTCACCAATCCCACCGACATTCCGCGTGCCTGCGCCGTTTCCAGAATGGTGGTCAGGTTTTGCCCGTCGGGGGTTTGGCTGATGACGCCGTTATCGGTGCGAAAACCGGTGGCGATGGCGGTTCCCCCCGCCGCCGAATCGGTCAGCCCGCCGGAGAGGTTTGCGGTTTGCGAAAAACCGGCGAAAGGCAGGGCGTCCATCACCAACCGTCCGCTTTGCCCCACCGAGAGCCATTGCGCGGCGATTCGCTGGTTCGGACCCATGCCATCCCCAATAAACAGGATGATATTGCGCGGCGGGCCGTCGGCGCGGACGGGGGCGGGGCGGGATGCCGGCAGCGCTATCATAAAAAATAAAATACAGGCTAAATACCGAATCTTCATCATTGAAATTGTCAGCACCGCAGCCCGAATTGTCAATTTTTGGTAAAATAACATAGAATATCAGCGAAAGTTGTTACTTACTGATGTTACGCAGATACGGCTTTGACAAATCGGAGATTGTTGAAAGTGTCCAAAAATCCTTGCTGTTGAAGATTTGCCCCCTCCCCGCTTCGCGTCCCCCGAAATCGGGGGTGGAGCTAACTTCCCCCCTCGTGAGGGCGCGAAGCGGTTTCTTCATCAGGGACTGAGAGGGGTAAAATAGGTCAAGTGCGTAACATCAGTTAAGTAGCAGGGAGCAGGAAGTACGGAGCAAGGAGTAGGGGCGCCCCTTGTGGTCGCCCGTATTTTCACCCCCGCATCCCACCTACCTCAGGAGGTACCATGCCATACACCCCCATTCTCGCCACGCTGGGATACATTATGTCCCCCGATGGAAAAGAAGTGCTGTTGATTCATCGCAACGCCCGCCAAAACGACATGCATCTGGGCAAATATAACGGCTTGGGGGGCAAACCGGAACGGGATGAAGACGGGTCAGGTCAATGATGAAGTCCAGCGTCCGCATCGTCGGCGGCCCTTGCCGGGCCGGCTGGCCGGTGTACCAGGCAGTGCAGTAGTTTGCCGGTTTCCCGGCGTGGTAACTCAACATGTCCGACAGGTATCGTCTCAAGCCAACCTGCCGGATGTAAGCACGCCGTAGCCCCCCGATGACTTCAGGGAAGGGTTGGTCGGGGCGGTCGTGTATGGCATGCAATCTGTCTCGCGCCTGGCAAAACAAACGCATATCTTTGATAGTGATTGAGTGTGTCGAACTCATATGGTATCATCCACCGGAATCAAGAAACCCACCTGAAATTGGTGGATTTGTATGTGATTTCATTGATTTTATCATAATTTCGGCAGTGCTTCGAACGACAAAATGGGACGATAACGTGAATTTATCGTGGAGATTTTGGGGAATGGGACTATTTGGCTAACAAAGAGTGCGGTTATGTCGAGGGGTTAGATTTTTACGGGTGGGGCATATAAACGGTCTGAGAGCGTGTGATATTGTTTTGACATCAGGTAGTGACTCCAATTTTATCGAATAAGGTATCAAGGAAGTTGCCGGCATCGAAGAACAGAACGTGATGCGCAGCAAAGTTATCCAATGTGTGCCTGCCGCCGGCAAAGGTAGATTGAACCTTCGCAAACGGTGTTTCGGAGATGATGAAAGATTCCAGTTGGATGTCACGGCGCCCCAGCCGTTTTTCAATATCCTTTATTGTTTTGGCAAATTCTATCTTGGGGTGAGTGAAATCATTTGGGTTTAACATCAACAACCCTTTGGGGTCAATGAAAATGATTTTTTGCATTGTGTCGTCTATCACCCACAAGATGAAATCGGGGTAGAAGTTGCCCGCTTCAAAAAAACCGACCCCCTTGCCCCGGCTCAAATTCCGCAGCAGGTAAATGTGACGCCCTGTCAGTCGCTTTTTTCCCGCAGATGAACTCAGGTATTCTCGCAATCTCAGCACAAAGCGGGTTTCACTTTGATTCAGTCCCACCGGCGTAATGAATGAGAGTTGTTTGTCACGCGGGTTTGGCGGAGTTCTGGTAAACCCATACGCAGATAGCAGCGGCAGGTACAAATGTCGGTCAAAATGTATGTTCAGGTTGTTTAAAGCAGTTATGTCTTTTTTGTACAAGTCGCTGCCGATTTTCACCAAACTCTGCAATTGGGCAATAACGCTTGTTTCACTTCTTGGAATCTTGACCAAGTATCCCCGCGAACCGTCCGGCAATTCGTTCAATTGCAGGTTCCGGTCTTGTTCATCCAACTCACGGTACGCCAAATGCGGGGCTTCCGCTGCTTGTTTGTGGTATTTGTAGAAGTTCTCGATATAGGCTTTGAGAATGCGGATGACCACATCCTGCAAGCGGGCGATGCCGGTGAATGTTTTTGGATTCAACAACCGGTCATCGGCGTAAAGCGTGTAACATCTGTCTCCGATAGTCTTTGGTGCGACAATATTCCGCAATACCGCAGAAGATACAATCAGGTTGGTGTATCCTTTTCCGGTTTTCCAATCCGTAATTTCAGTGGTGATAGCCTCCCAATCCGGCAATTGTAATGCCGCTGCTTCAATTACTTTTGGTCTATCTCGGCTTACCACCCCGCCCGTGCCGGTCCCGATGCCGGTCATTCTTTGCAAACGCGGGTGCAAATCAAATTCAGGGCGGATTCTTTCTAAAATGTCTCCACTCGCTACATTCAGCAGAAGCGGGTGTTCGGTAAAGTCAAATTCATCATCGGGGCGAATGGTGTACAGGGTGTGCGCCGGTGCAAATCTTTCTTTGACCGAATCATAATGTTGATACTCAACCGGCACGGCGATTTCCTCAAAATCGGTGGCGATGCCTTCCCGTTCCAGATACTCTTTGAATTTTGCCAGATAGTTGCCGTTGATGGAAAAGATGTTCAGCGTTTCCAGTGCGGGCAGGTTGTCAGGATGGGCAATGCCGGTCAGCGTGGCTGAACGTTTGAGTGAGAAGTTATATCCTTTCAACCGCACGCCGCGCCCGAACATTTGGATGATTTCCGAGCCTTCGCTTTTGCCCACGTTGAGCAAGCCCATTGAACTGACCCGCCAACTGCTCCAACCCTCGACAAATTTTTTCGCCCCCAGCAACACGTTAATGGGGGAGCGGCTTTGGTTGACTACATTGAACAATGACCCCTGTAGCGCATCTTCATCGAAGGTGAAGCCCAAATCCTTCGCTTCTGCGGTTTTCAGGAAGTTTGCCGCATCCCCAATGTTGATGACCCCGAAAT
>JAJRSQ010000004.1 GCA_024278725.1 Chloroflexota bacterium | reverse complement strand
CATCCGCGCCATCAAAACCGGTCCCAAACTGATCTATCGGGACGGCATCATTTTAATTGCCATCACCGTCATCCTGCGGCTCTTCGCCAACGATTTGCAACTGTCGCGCGTCGAAGGGGCGATATTGGTTTCCCTGCTGTTAGTGTACATCGGTTATCTGCTGTGGCAGCGGGAAGACCGGCTCTCGGAAGAGGTGGCTGCGGGCGAAGCCGGATGGCGCGACTGGGTGAAGCTGCTGGCAGGGCTGGCGCTGGTGGTGGGCGGCGGGCACTATTTGGTGGAAGCGGCGTCGTCCATTGCGCGGACATTCGGCGTGTCGGAATGGGTCATCGGGGTGACAATTGTCGCGGCGGGCACATCCACGCCTGAGTTGGCAACATCGCTGACCGCGGTCATCAAAGGGCGGCACGGCATCTCCATCGGCAACCTCATCGGCAGCGACATTTTCAATCTGCTGGGGGTGCTGGGCGTCGCCGCGCTGATTAATCCGCATATGGTGATTGACCCCGGCGCATATATGAGCCTGAATGTGCTCATCGTGATGGTCACCATCGTGGTCATCGGCATGCGCACCGGCTGGCAGATTTCCCGGTTGGAAGGGGCGGCGCTGGTGCTGGTGAATCTGGTGCGCTGGATTGCCGACTTCAGCAAATAGCGCGTGCCGGCGGGTAATTTGCCTCCACCTTGCCCACAATGCGCATCGGGGTTGAAATTGCGAAGTGTCATACTTTTGCCGTTATAAAATCCATGCATTCATATAAGAGAGAAAGGATGAATTATGACAGAACTAAAGGAAAGAACCATCACCGCCCGCTGGGTGGGACCGGAATTGCAGTATGAAGCCACCGACACCAAAGGGAACGTCATCAAAATGGGGGGTGATGATTTTTCGCCCGCCGAACTGCTGCTACTGGGCGTCGCCGGTTGCACCGGAATGGACGTGAAAGCCATTCTGACCAAAAAGAAGGTGGATTTTGACTCCATCGAAATCGCAGTGACGGGGAAACAACCCACCCAATACCCCAAACCGTTCAAAATTGTGAACATACACTTCACCGTGACCGGGCGCAACGTGCCGGAAAACGCCGTTGCCCGCGCCATCGAACTCTCCAGCGAGAAATATTGCATCGCCGCGCAAACGTTGAAAACAGAAGTGGATGTGACCACCAGTTTTGACGTTGTCGAAGGATAATTTTTCGGTATAGCCCTTGCTAACTTTTGGTGAGGGCTATACCATTTACACATTGAACGCCTGTATCGCCCCTGAAAAACAAGCTGTTTGAAATTTACAAATAGTAAAAAATGCTATATAATAGCAACTTATAGTAAATTGTTGACAATTTTCTTTTCTAGTGCCAATGCCGGTTTCTTGCATAATGTCATATCAACAGTCAAATCGTTTTCAAAGAACGATTTTTCGTTTTTACGTGTATGTAAAGTGTATTTTACCAAACTTTAACCACATCTTAACACCAATATAACAATTCATTAACACGCACCCCGTATCATCCATCTCAGTGGTGTATCGGGTACTACTTGAAGGGAGGTGGTGCGCAAAATAATTACATTGTGGTAGTTTATTTTTAACCTTGAACAATACCGTTAAGGAGGATTAAATGCCGTCTAAAAGAATTTTACTGGTTATTGTAAGTGTATTCGCATTGTTAGGGCTGGTTTCCGCATGTAGCGGTGGCAGCACTGAACCCACAAGCGGTGGCGAAAAAGTTGTGGAAACTGTCATCGTCAAAGAAACCGTGATTGTTGAAAAAGCCGCCGAGGAACAAATTCCCGAAGGCGCCACCGTCATTGACTTCTGGCACGCATTTGGTGGTGGACGGAAACTGCTCATCGAGCGTATGGTTGCGGATTACAATTACACCCATCCGGGCGTGTATGTCCGAGTGGAAAACAAAGGCTCGTATCGTGACACGCTGAATGCCGCCATCCTCGCCGCACAGCAGGGCAATGCCCCGCACGTGGTGCAGATTTTTGAAATCGGCTCGCAATTGGCGCTGGACTCCGGCATTTTCATGCCCATTGAAGACGTGGTGCAAGGTCCGGAATTCCAACCCGATGATTACATCCCCGCCGTTGCCAACTACTACAAAATCAATGGCAAATTCAACTCCCTGCCGTGGAACTCGTCGAACCCGATTCTGTACTACAACAAAGACATCTTCCGCAAAGCCGGGTTAGACCCCGAAAAACCGCCCCAGACCTTTGAAGAAATGCTTTCCGCATGTGAAACCATCGTCTCCAGCGGCGCAGCGAAAAACTGCATCTCCTGGCCCCTCCACGGTTGGTTCTTCGAACAATGGATGGCGAACATGGGTGCGGAACTGGCGAACAACGGCAACGGTCGTGATGCTCGCGCCACCGAAGTCTACCTCGATGGCGATGCCGCCAAAACCATCCTCAACTGGTGGAAAGAAATGTACGACAAAGGCTACTATGCGTACAGTGGCAAGCTGGAAGACTGGGACGGCGCAGATGCAATCTTCGTCTCCGGGCAAGCCGCTATGGAAATCACCTCCACCAGTGATGTGGTGAACCGCCAAAACGACGCCGCCGAAAACGGCTTTGAACTCGGCACGTCCTATCTGCCCTACCCCGCCAGCAGCGAACGCCAAGGCGTGATTGTCGGCGGCGCCAGCATCTGGCTCACCAAAGACCATCCTGACAATGAATTGCAGGCAGCCAAAGACTTCATGATTTGGTTCACCAACACCGAAAACGCCATCCGCTGGCACAAAGCCACCGGCTACTTCCCCGTCCGCAAATCAGCCGTGGATGTGCTGGAAGTTGAAAACTGGTTCGAGCTGAATCCGGCATACAAAGCCGCATTTGACCAATTGCTGGAAACCAAAGAAACCAAAGCCACACAAGGCGCGCTCATCGGAGCATTCCCTGAAGTCCGCACCATCATCGAACAAGCAGTGGAAAAAGTGCTCGCCGGTGAAGCAACCGTCGATGAAGCGCTCTCCGCAGCGCAAAAAGATGCCAACAAAGCCGTTCAAGACTACAACAAATCGGTAGAATAGTCTCTGCCGAGACGGTGTTTTCACACCGTTGACCCCAATTTTCAAGAGCGGGCGACACCCTGCCGTCCGCTCTTGAATTGGTTTAAATCTCGTTAAGAGGCGCGTATGTACACCGCAAAATTTAAAGGGAGATTCCTCCCGTGGTTATTCTTAACGCCAACATTAGTGATTCTGGTTGTTTTTTTGTACTACCCCGTCGTTCAAACATTTGTCCTCTCCACCTATCGCGTGGCGTTTTTAGGCTTGCGAAAAAAATTCATCGGACTGGACAACTTCGTCTCGCTCGCGCAGGATACCGGCTATTGGCACACCGTTTGGGTCACGCTGATTATCACCGCCGTGGTTGTGGTGGGCGGATTGGGTATCTCGCTGGCAATTGCGATGCTGGCAAACCGAGACCTGCGCGGCGGTTCCATCTACCGCGTGCTGCTCATCTGGCCCTTCGCGCTTTCCCCCGCCGTCACCGGCGTGATTTTCCTCTTCATGTTTTCACCCGGTTTTGGCGCCATCAACTATCTGACCGAACAAATCACCGGCTCGGAACTGAACTGGCTCGGCAACCCACGGTTAGCCATCACGCTGATAATTCTAGCCAGCATTTGGCGCAATCTGGGTTATAACGTGGTATTTTATCTGGCAGGTTTGCAGAACCTCAATACCGAAGTTCTGGAAGCCGCATCCATTGACGGGGCAACCAACTGGCAACGCTTCTGGAAGGTCACTTTTGCCCTGCTCTCGCCAATGAGCTTCTTCCTGCTCATCACCAACATCACTTATTCCTTCTTCGACCTTTTCGGGATGATTGATATTGTCACCAAAGGCGGTCCCCTTGATGCGACCAACGTGATGATTTACAACCTATATCGTGATGGGTTTGAATACTACAAAACCGGACTCGCCGCCGCCCAATCTGTCATTCTTTTTGCGGTGGTCGTCGGTTTAACCATCATTCAATTCCGCACCACCGGCACACGGGTACATTACGGAGGCTGATGATGACTCGAAAAAAACGAAACGACCTCTTTGCCCATATCGGGTTGATAATCATTTGCTTCATCGTGCTGGTTCCGGTGCTGTTCGCGCTCTCAAAATCAACCCAGACGCGGGCGCAAGTTTTCCATTATCCCCCTATTTTGGGACCCGGCACGGCGATGATACAGAATTATCGCACCGCATGGAATGAATTCAACCTCAGTCTGTATATGCAGAACAGTTTAATCATCGCCGGAATCGTGATGGTTTTCAAAACAATCTTCTCGATGCTGGCAGGACTGGGATTGGTTTATTTTGATTTTCCACTGAAAAACGGCATCTTCTACTTCATCCTGTTCACGCTGATGATGCCGACAGAAATTATGATCATCGCTCTGTTCAACCTTGTTTCAGACTTGGGATGGGGCAATAATTACGCCGCGCTCACCATACCGTTTCTCGCCAGCGCAACCGGCGTATTTCTGTTCCGACAGCATTTCGCCAGCATCCCCGGCGAGTTGGCGGACGCCGCCCGCGTGGATGGCGCGGGTCCGGTTCGATTTTTGTGGAGCGTGCTCGTCCCGATGTCACGCAACACCATCGGCGCAATGGCGCTCATTCAGTTCATTTACATGTGGAATATGTATATCTGGCCCCTGGTCATCATCCGCGAAAACGTCCGCCAAGTTGTGCAGGTGGGGCTGCGACAAATGACCAATGTGCAGGATACCACCAACTGGGGCGTTGTGATGGCGGGTGCAATTCTGGCAATGCTGCCCCCGTTGATTATTTTTGTGCTGCTGCATGAACAATTCACCAAAGGGTTTGCGTTGGGGCAGGAAAAATAGTCGCATCGCTACCCCAAAAAGCCCGAACTGTTTTCGGGCTTTTTCTATTTTTCATCTCAGAACATTTGTGCCTTTTCCAACCCTGTGGCATCATATTGTATGATTTGATTGAACCATTCTCGCAAAAATTCGGAGACCGCATGGTTGCCCCGCCCGCATTTTCACCTGATGACTTACAGCATATCGTTGATTGCTCGTTGCAGCACCACTTCTGGCTGCAAACCGACCGCGCACCGTCGCCCGCCGATGATGCCATCACCCGCACCATTCATCACCTGCATGCCAGCGGCGGACCCCGGCGATTGAATCTCCCCGCCACGTTGCGCTTCGCCGGTGCGCAACTCCCCACCGATGCGGACACCGCCACCATCGCCGAGGTGCGGGCAATCATCGCCGCGTATCATCGCCGGTTGCGGCAGGACTGGGCGCAGATTGTCGCCGGGAATGAAGCGCTTGCGCTGAACATCGCCCTTCCCCGTACCACCGCTCAAATTGCGGCAACCATCCACCGCATTGACAAAACGGACGATGGCGGCATCACCGCCATGCAATTCATCCTTCCCGATGCCGACCCGCCGCCACTGCACGCGATGGACATCGCCGCCACGGCGCTG
>JAJRSQ010000051.1 GCA_024278725.1 Chloroflexota bacterium | reverse complement strand
GTGTGGGCGATACTGGACTCGAACCAGTGACCTCCACGATGTCAACGTGGCACTCTAACCAGCTGAGCTAATCGCCCGAATCTGCGCCAAATTATACTGTGGTCGGACGTTTTTGGCAAATTCGGCGCATTTTTCACTTAGAGTCTATCCGGAAAATAGTGACTTATCCCAAATCACGAATGGAACGAATTGACGAATATCACAAATTTTTGTAACTGTACAAGGGTGTCATTGCGAAGCCCGCAGGGCTGAAGCAATCCTCACCATTCAAACCCGGAGATTGCTTCGCTACGCTCGCAATGACATCTGTTTCACCAAGGGCTGTATAAATACAAATTTTCATTGCTTATTTGTGCCATTCGAGCATTTGTGATATTCGTGATTTCATTTTTCTCAAATGCACAATGAGTTTGCGGATGGGTACTTAAAACACTATCTGGTAATTCGACAGAAACGGAATGCCCAAATCAATGAAATCGAGCAAGTCCAGCACAACGACGCTGATGCCGGCGCAGGCGCAGATGAAAACCAAACACCCCAACCCGGTGAAGGCGAGCCGCTTCCCGGTGCTTGACTTCTTTTTCACCACCGGCACCGGCGCCGACACGGGCGCGGCGGCAGGCGTGGCATCATACGGCGTGGGAATCGGTTTGATTTGCGGCTCCAATTCCAGCACCATCACCGTTTGCCCCACCCCGATTTTATCGCCCGCGGCAAGTTTTGTGGGGGCGGTAATTTGCGTGCCATTCACAAATGTGCCGTTGGAACTGCCCAAATCCTGCATCCAAAATGCGTTCTCTTTCCAAATCAGCGTGCAGTGACGACGCGATACCTCCGCGTCCTGAACGCGCACATCGCACGCCTCTTCGCGCCCGATGCGGGTCTGGTTCTGCAAAATCGGAAAGGTGATGCCGATTTGCGGTCCCTGCTTCACCACAAATCGGGCGGCGGGTCTCCCTCCCGACACGACTGTTGCGTCATAGTTTTCTGCCATCGTATCCTCCGGTCTTAAAAAATCATTACGGACATGCCGTTGTCGTCACGGTTAGCGTATTGCCGGGCGATGATTCCCCCACGTCATTGAACGCCACCAGATATAGATTGTAGGTTGTCCCGCAGGTCAACCCGCTGATGGTGCCGCCGGTTGCATCGGCGTTGAAGGTTGCCCGCACCGCGCTGCTGTCGGCATCATACAGCCGAAAGCCGGTTTCATTCGCGCTGTTGTCCACCCATGACAAGCTGAGGGCATCGGGCAGCGCCTGCACCAACGCCAAATCCGAGGGCGCATCCGGCTTTGATGCCACGGTGATGGTAATTTCCCGCGTCTCTTCCGTGTCGTCCAGTTTCACCACCCGCAACCCATAAACGGTTGTTTGGGTGGGACATTCCTGCCGTTCAACGGGTAATCCGTCGGCGTCACCTGCCACCCCTTCATCCTGAAAATACACCGCTTTGACGTTGGTGACCAGCCATGAGAAGGTGGTGCATGTGCCCTTTTCAATGGAAAGGGGCACGGCGGAAAAGCTGATGGTGGTCTCCGGCGGCGATGTCGGGGTGGGCGACGGGGTCGGCGTTGCGGTTGCCGGTTCAGGGGTGGATGTTGGGACCGGCGTGCCGGTCGCTTCCGGGGTGGGCGTGGGCGACGGGGTTTCGGTGGGGGTGGCGGTCGCAGTCGGCGCTTCCACCAGCGGAACCAGCGCGGCGTTGGTGGAAGGCACATATTCCGCGGCAACCCATCCCCGCGCCCCGGCGGTGTTGGGATACACAATGTACCACCATGTGCCGGCAGGATTCTGCCCAACGATTTCCACATCGGTATTGGCGGCGAGCCGCCCGATGATGTCATATTGTGTGCCGGGTCCGGAACGGACATTCAAATCGGTGCGCACCGTCCCCATCGGCGTGCCGATTGCCGCCGGGGTTTCGGTGGGGGTGGCGGTCGCGGTGGCTTTCGGCGTCAGCACCGAACCGACCACGTTCAAATTGATGGTTGTCGGCGCGGATTGCCGACCGGCGGCATTAAATGCCCGCACGGAAAGGGAATATGACCCTTCCACGGTGGGCGTCCAATTCAGAACCGCCGTAAAAGGGGACTGCCCCTCTTTCACCGGGCTGACCGCCTGCGTGACCCGTTGCCCGCCAACCCACAGCTCCATGCGCACCACGCCGATGGCGTCGGTGGCGGTTGCCTGCACCACCACCCGTTGCCCCACGTCGAATTCCGTGCCATTCACCGGGGAGGTGATGATGACCGACGGCACACCGGTTTCCGCAACGGGTTGGCTGTTGCGGAACAACAATATCGCCGCGCCGATGATGGCGACAATCAGCACCAGCAGCAACGCCACGCCCGACCACAACAACCAATTTCCGTTTCCCCGTGAACGGGAAACGCCATATGAGGCGGAACTCTGATACGTTTGCCACGGAATATCGTCGCGGTTGGCGGATTGCGCCGCCACGCCCACGGTTTTGGGCGCGGAAAATCCGGTCACGCCAAACACCGAACTGCCGATGCTGATGGTTTCGGTGGGCTGGAGGACGTGCGGGCTGTAAATGCGTTTGCCGTTCACCATTGTGCCGTTGGTGCTGCCCAAGTCCTCTAAAATGAGTTGCTCGCCTTCGCGGCGCAACACGGCATGATACCGCGAAACGCGCGGGTCATCCAAGCTGAGGTCGTTATCGGGCGCGCGCCCAAAAGTGAGCGCATCACCAACAAAGGGGAACCCTTTGCCGGCAAGGGGTCCGGCATGCACTTCGATGCGCAATTCATTTTCGGGCGATGCCGGTTGTTCATTTGGCGAGATATTATCCATTAAAATCCTCTGATGATAGCATTCTGTTATCGGTATGGAACGTTTTACGGGCGTTCAATCCGTGGATTGACCCAAACCGCCCAATCCTGATTCGCGCTGCCGTTGGCGTTCACCGCCAGCACAAACCAACCGGAATTATAACCGTTTAACGAACTTAAATCAACCTCTAAGGTTTTCAGTGTGCCGGTGTATTCTTTGGTCACTTCACCCAGACAATCACCGGCAATCATGGTGTAATAGCAAAAGCGGAAAATAACCCCGCCGGAGAAGGTTGCTCCCTTCAAATATCCCACCTCGGCGATGAATTTATCGCCGGAGGTTATTTCAAAATCAACAGGGTATGCGCCCGTAATTTCACCGTCGGCAATCCACTGCGGATGCGTTTCCAGCACTTGCGATGCCACGATGCCATCTTCCAGCGTCGCATTTTCCGGCAACCGCGCAAAACCGCGCGCATCGTTGGTCTCGCCCTGCCACGGCAGAACTTCACCGCTGCCGTTTTTCCATTCCGCCGCATTTGCCATGGCGATGAAATCATACAAAACGGTGGGCGTCGGTTGGGACACAATGATGGTGATGGTTGCTTCCACCGTTCCCCGCGCATTTGAGGCAACCAGCCGGTAGACGGTGGTGGCATCGGGTTTGACCTGCATATCGCCGGGAGCAATCACCCCGCCATCACCGCCGGGATAGAGGAAGAGTTGGTCGGCGCCGTCCACATCCCATTGCAGTAATACCGTTTCGCCGGGCGCGATGTTCAATTTATCCGCCCGGAAATAGTGGATGATGGGGAAATCCGGCAGCGCAACCACGGTCGGGGTGGCGGTTGGCGTTCCGGTGGGCGTGGGCGACGGGGTGGGCGTGGCGGGCGCTTGCACCACCGGAACATTCTCGGTATTTTTGGCGGTGCTGTACGTCTCTTTTGCCGATACCCAACCCTGATTGTTCGGCACGCCCTGAAATTCGATGAGCCACCATGTCCGTTCTTCGTTCACGCCCAAAATTCGCGCTTCCATACCAAACGGCAGAATGCCGATGACCTCAAATTGGGTGGATGCGCCCGCGCGCACGTTCAAATCGGCTTTGGTGGTGAGTATGGCGATGGCGGGGGTGTCGGTGGGGGCGGGTGTGGCGGTGGGCGGCACAGCCGTCGGCGGGACGGGGGTGTCCGTCGCGTCGGGGAGGGTTTCGGCAGCGGGGGTGTCGGCGGCGGGGGTGAAGGTGCTGCGCACCACCGTCAATTGCGTCGCCGGTGCGCCCACGGACACAACCACCAGCGCGGCATCACTTTCCACGCCGTCCACGTCCACCGCACGCACTTCCAGCCGATATTCCCCTATTTCCGTCGGCGTCCAGCTCTGGGTGATTGATGCCGTCGTCTGCTGCCCCGCAATGGATTTCACATCAACCAATGCGCCATTCACCCACAATTCAATACGGTTCAGCTCGTTTGCACTCGCCGCTGAAGATTCAATGATGACCGGCTGGTTCAGCGGCAACACAGTATTTTCCACCGGCTGAACCAGAGTAATCACCGGCTTTGAGGTGCGCAAAAATCCACATCCCACCGCAATCAATGCCACAACGATGCTCAATGCCAGCAGTTTCACTACCTTCGCCTTCTTCATCGTATCCACTCCTTTGGTTACGGGCGCACCAGCACCGCCGAAAGCCATTCGACCACATCACCGGCGGTGGATGCCCCCTTGTTGGCTTGCAAAATAAATTCGCCCTGCGACCCCGCAGGAACATTTGAGAGCGGGAAGGCTGCCACCAACGGCACGCCATCAGGATTTAAGGTTATCGTTCCCAGTAAAATGGGCGGCTGCCCGACCGGCACGAAAAGCAGGGTGTAGGTTGCGTCACTCGCCACCGCTACCCCGGCGCGGTACGCCAGTTGCACCTGCACCACATCGGTGGGTTTGGTTCCCCCGGCGGCGTTGAAAACGTATCGCCCGCGCACAAAGGGACGCGCCACCGGATTAATTTCCAGCACGCGGGCAACAATATCTCCGTTCTGCAAACCGATATTGTCATGCCACCGCGCATATCCCATTTGCAAATCGGGCGGCACCGCGGTGCGGGGGTCATAATTGAAAGGAATGATGCCGCTGTCCGTTTCCCACACGGCGGTGTTCGCCGCCGCCACAAAATCAATCAGGGTGATGGATTGCAGCACGGTCACGGTGGTTTCGCGCACCAAGCGGCAGGTGGCATTTTCCGCCGTCAGGGAATAGGTGGTGGTTTCGATGGGGGCAACCGTCAGCGAATTGACCGCCGCGCTGACCTCCGGCGCGGGGGAAATTTCCACCGAGGTGGCGCCGCTGACATCCCATTGCAGGGTGCTCTGCTCGCCGCGGTAAATGGTGGCGGGGGTGGCATCAAAACGGTTGACGGTGATACCGGCGCACGTTTGCGGCAAAACCGTCACGGTGATTTTCTGCGAGGAGACACATTCGCCGTCACGCGCGGTGAGCGTGTAAACGGTGGTTTGGTTCGGCGATACCGCCAGGTTGCTGGCGACGCCGCTGGTTTGCGTGCCGCCGGGGTCGATGGAAATTTCTTTCGCGCCGTTCACGTCCCACTGCAACAGCGACGGCTCGCCCGCGCTGATGGTGGCGGGCTGCGCGGTGAACAATCGGATGTCGGGGTTTTGGCACGTTTTCGGCACGGTGATGTCCACCGCATATTGCTCGCCGAAGGGCGTTCCTTCCGCGTCAAAAAGTTGCCACGTGCTGCGGTACGTCCCCGATTTTTCCGGCGCAACCATATTCAGGGTGATGTCAACGTTGCCGTCCATCGCCACGTGCGGAATGTCAATCGTTTCGGCGCTCAATGCGGGACCGGAAACCAAATCGAAGGAATATCCGGCGCGCCAACTGCATGTGCCGTTGTTGTTGAGCCGCCACGTTTTGGTGAAGGATGCGCCGGGCTGGACTTCGCCATCATTGGGCAGCGGCACGTCCTCCAGCAATTTCACTTGATTCACACAGGCGATGCTGCCGCCGGTCTGCGGCGCAGACAGCGCGGATGCCGCCCCCGGCATGGGCATCGCTTCATCAACTGCCACAAATGTTGCCGTGATTTCTGAAACTTCAACGATGGGATTGTTGGGGTACGCGGTGATGGTCAACAGGTATTCACCCGGTTCGGCGGGCGTGAAAACATGCGTGACCCGAAAGTCGGTTTGCTCCCCCAACTTCGGATTTTGCTGCGCCACCTGTTTTCCGTTCACCGCCAACACCACCCGATTGATGCCGTCGGGGTCGGTGTGCGCCGTCACCAGCGTCACCGGATACCCGACCGGCGCGGGGTTCGGTTGCGCGGCGCTCAAAACGGTTGAATCCACCGCCCGGATGAATGTCACCCGCGACACCAAAAAACCGGGCGCGCCGCACGCCGAAAGCGCCAGTAGCAGCGTCAGCAATCCCATCAAACCCAAAACATTCCGTTTGGTCACAGTTTCCTCCAAATTGAGCCGGGCAATTATACGCGATTGCTCCTCAGCAAACCGACCAGCCCCAGCGCAAAAATCAACGCCCCAATTGCGCCGAAGACCAGCACAAATATCATCGCCTGAAAATCGTCCCCTGCAAGCCACATTGCGCGCCCCGCACCAATGCCGGCGAGCATGAAAATCCCCCCCATCACCATCAGTATCACTTGGGCGTTCAGTAACGGTTTTGCCCAGCGCATAATCGTCTGTCCAAAAAACGCCGAAAGGATGAAAGTAGTTCCCCAAATGCTGATTTGCGCCATCGGAAACCATACCGGCAGCGCCGGATCCATGCCGAAGGTAAAGGGGATGCACCCGAACATCGAACCCCAGACCAACAGAAAAATCGCCGTGAACGCCGGAACGGTATCGTCGCCGCGCAGTCTTTTCCACAATACGCGCACCGCATAGCCCAACGCAATCGCCCCGAAAACATGAAACAACGATAAAAATGCCAGCAGCAGCAGAGGGTTGTCTTCCATGAAAATTCATTTCTCCTGAAATTATGATTCGGGCAACCTCATGTTTGCCCGCAAAATAAAAAACGGCGCAATGCGAGTCATTAAAATTATATCGCAAATGCGCCGTTTAATCAACATAACATTTCGTTTATTTTTGGGAAGGTCAGCTTATTTTCCCGAAAGCGGTTATCTGCACCCTCAGGCGGTCTCCAATTCTTTGCCGGGGCGAAGTTCCAACTCATAATCAGTGTATTGCCGCGCGACGTGCATCCCCGCTTTTTCATACAACCGGGTCGCGCCGGTGAGGCTGGCGGCATCCACCGTCAAGCCGACACCTTTTTTGCCGCGCCGGTAAAATTCGCCGAAGGTGTGATGCAGCAACGCCAACCCCAAGCCCATTTTGCGCCAGGGTCGCCGCACGCCGAGAATTTCCACCCAAGCGAGGTCGGGGTCGTATGCGGTTTTCACGTTGCACAGCGACACCCCGGCGATTTCATCGCCGTCCATCGCCAAAAACCACACCTCGGGGTCGAAGTCCGGATCTTCCGCCAGCCATTTTCGCCAACGGACAATTTCTTCCTCCGGCGGCGACGACACATGCCCCCAGTGGTCTTCAAATGCCTCATCAAACGCGAGGTATGTGCGCTCCAAATCTTGGGGATGGCGGTAACTGCGAATGGTGATACCGGCGGACAGTTTCGGGGCGGGCAGTGCGCCGTCAAACATGATTTCCATATCCCAAAAGTGCCGCACCGGCGTCATGCCGTAATTCTCCAGAAACCGGACGGCGGGAGGATAGTTTCCGGCAACGCCACAGCGCAATGAAACGCGGGCATCGGCGGGGACGCGGGCGAAGGCATCGCGGGCGCGGGTTTCGCTCCACCGGGTGAGCGCCGTTCCCAGCCCCAGCCCGGTGAAATTGGGGTGTACGCGGATAGATACCCACGGATGCACCGGCGGGTTGCGCACCATCCACACGGTCGCCACGGCGGCTAAACGCCCGTCGGGGGCGAACACCAACCGGGAATCGTCGGACAGGTTGAAGCCATCCGTTTTCCAACTCAGGGTTGTTTCATTTTCATCTCGCTCGGTGATGTTCACTTCCAGCATTGAACAGGTGTTGTGCAGTGCCACCACCGCCGGAATATCGTCCATCGTTGCCGGGCGAAGGGTGAAGCCCGCGGGTAAATTGTTTTTTACGGGCGACATAGATTTTATCGTCACAATTGTAGCTCCTTAAAATGTTCGGTGAAATTTTTTCGGTTCGGATTTTGTCCTTTCAACAGCATGGTTTTTTCCATCGCGCACCTCCTTTCCGCAAAATAAAAACCGTGAGCGCGCACACTCACGGTCAAAAACAGCCGGAAATAAAAAACCGTGAGCAACGTGCGCCCACGGTTGAAGACCATATTAATGGAACAGACGCACGTTTATGGGGAATTTTGTCCTTTTCTGAATAATTGAACCATTGTGCCTGCTCCTTTCAATAGAAGATTGGCAATAGTATATCCAACAGCCGGATAGCTGTCAAAATACCGGTGCTCCTGCGCCGCCGCCAGCGCAATATCGGGGCTTGACATTTCCGAAAAACAAGAGTATAGTACCCGCAACAGTTGACAAACGCAACTATTTCACATTCAACAATTGACGAGATTATGACCCACGAAACGCATGCTATGGCTCTATATCGCCTCATAACTGAGGTATTCATTCTGTTGGACGATGCGGAACGACGCACGATGCAACAACACAATTTGTCACTTCGTCAACTTAATGCCCTGGTGCATTTGGGTAACAGCGACGGCTTGAGCATCAATGAGTTGAGCACTCATCTGCTGTGCGACAAAAGCAACGCAACCCGCATTGTCGAAATGATGAAGCAGGAAGGGCTGGTCACGCGCCAACCCAACCCGAATGACCGGCGATACGTGTCGGTGCGGTTGACTGAAGCGGGGAAACAGTTGCGCGACGCCGCGGAAGCCACACAGCGGGCATACGTGGAAGACCGCCTCAAGATTTTCTCGCCGGAAGAACAACAGATATTGTCCGAGTTGCTGTTTCGGTTACGCAATAATTTAAAAGCACATCTACAGACACTAAACTCAACATCTCAATCATAAAGGGGGTGATGACCGCTATTGCCCATCGCTTTGGCACAGCATTTTCGTTTTAACTGTGGTACGTTTCAAATTTAACCCTAAGGAGTAATGGAGAAAAATGAAAAAACTATCGTTTTTATTGATTACCATGCTTGTTTTGGTGGGCGCGCTGACTGCCTGCGGCAGCACGCCGACCCCCACCGAAGCCCCGACAAAAGCCCCCACGGAAGCGCCGGCGGCTGAAGCCCCCACCGCGACCACCGCTCCGGAACCCACGGCAACAACAGCGCCGGAAGCCACCGCCACCGAAGCCCCGGCAGAAACCACCGCCGATTTGGTCATCTGGGCGGATGATACCCGCGCCCCGGTGCTGGAAGCGCTGGCTCAGGATTTCCAAGATAAATACGGCGTCGGCGTCGATGTTCAACTCGTTGATTTTGGCAACATCCG
>JAJRSQ010000050.1 GCA_024278725.1 Chloroflexota bacterium | reverse complement strand
CGGTGGATGTTTCCGCATGCACCAGCCCCAGCACTGCCGGACGGTGTTCCGCCAGCGCCGCGCGCAACTCATCGAGCGAGAAAACTTCGCCCCACGGCTTTTCGATGCGCCGCACATCCGCGCCGTAACGCCCCGCCATATCGCATAACCGCTCGCCGAAATAACCGTTCACGCCGATGAGCACCACATCACCCGGCTCAACCGTGTTCGCCAGACTCGCTTCCATCGCCGCGCTTCCCGTGCCGCTCACCGGAATGGTGAGCCGGTTGTCGGTTTGCCACACATAGCGCAGCAGTTCCTGCGTTTCATTCATCAACTGAATAAATTGCGGGTCAAGATGCCCGACCTGCCGCATGCTCAACGCCTGCAACACGCGCGGGTGTGCGTTTGAAGGTCCGGGACCGAGCAAAATGCGCGGTGAAACGTCCAGTTGGGGGGCGGAAATCCGGTGTGCGTCAGAAATGGTCATAGCAGCTCCTTTTGGTGGTTGGGTTTGTGGAAATTATACGGGAGAGTGGCATTTTTTTCAACCGGATGATATTCCATCGGGGAAAATTAATTGGTTCTTTGGGAATTCAGGGGGTCTGTCATTGCGAGCGAAGCGAAGCAATCTCAGTGAACGTTAGCGGAGATTGCTTCGGCGCAAAAAACGCGCCTCGCAATGACATTTTATAAATTTCCCCCGGATTCTGATTGAGCTAATTAATTTTGCACCATCGAGACGCAGAGGCACAGAGACAGCGAAATTTGGGGAATAACGCTGCGTTGTCTGTGTTCCATTTTGCCATCTTCCGAGAAGTTGCACATCATTAATACGTCCGCCGGAAGGTTATCCGGTATGAAAAATGTTTGTACGGCGGCAGCGGACAGTTGTCCACCGTGGGGCAGGCGCTCCCCAGTTTTCCGGCGATGTCGGCGGGTTCGGGTTGCATGAGTGAGAGATTGTGCGATACTTCGCTGGTCACGGGTGCGCCATTCACGCTCTCAATTTTCAGATTGAACACTTCTCGGTCCATCAAAATTTCCGCTTTGCCCGGACCTTTATCGCCGGAGACGGTTTCCCCGGGGTAGGGCGCAACGTTGATGATGCGCGCGCCGTCAATCGGGTTGCCCGCTGCATCCACCACGTTGATGAAGATGACCCGCATTGAGCCGGGACCTTCAATCCCGCCGTTGTTTTCACCCAGCCCCAGCACGTAAATTTCGGAAATGACGAAATCGAGCGCGGGGGTAGGGGTGGCGGTGGGCGGTGCCGGGGTGAAGGTTGCCGTCGGTGGGGCGGGGGTGTTGGTGGGCGGCACGGGAGTATCGGTGGGGATGGGGGTCGCGGTGTCCGCCGGGATGGGGATGTCGGTGGGGGCAGGCGTTGCCGTGGGTGGCACGGGGGTATCGGTGGGGATGGGGGTCGCGGTGAAGGTCGGCGCGGGCGTTTGGGTGGCGAAGGCGACGGGCTGCGGGCGCGGGGTTTTGGTGGGGGTGGGGGTGGGTTTGCTTTGCGCCAAAAATCCCGGCGAGCATGCCGCCAACGATGCGATGAGGATTAATCCACTGAGTTTTAGGGCGTGTTTTGCAAAAAATGATGATTCCATTTAAATTATACCTCCTTGAACAAGGCGGAATTATAACATGCGATACCACAACAGCAAGCTGACCCCATCCATACTGCTTTTGATGTTGCTTTTTCTGGCGGCATGTACCGTGCCGGGCGGCACGCTCCCCGTGAAGAAAATCGGATTGCTCAGCCCGTTTGAAGGCGTGCAGCGCCGGAACGGCTACCAACGATTGTACGGGGTGAAGCTTGCTCTGCGGGAAATAAACCGCACCGGGGGCGTGGCAGGCTATAAAATCGAACTGGTGGCGCTGAACGATTTCGCGCAATCCGCCGAAGCGATTTTGCAGGCGCAGGAGTTCGTGATAGACTCCGACGTCATCGGCGTGATTGGCGAATGGGACGGCGCACTTTTTGCCGACACCGCGCCGATTTTCGATGCGGCGGGGCTGGCGGTGATTGCTCCCGTCCGTTTCACCGATTTCGACGCGCTGCCGCCGACATTCGATGCCGATTTCAGCACGCTGGCGGGGTCGCCGCCGGATGAGCAGGCACGGCAGGCATATCTGGCAACCCGCGCGCTGGTGGATTTGATTGACCGCGCCGCGCAAACGGGACGGCTGAATCGTGCCGCCGTACATTCTTTGCAGTAAACGGATATCATTGTGAAAGTTTTGATGCTTTCGTGGGAATTTCCCCCGCTGGTTGTGGGCGGGTTGGGGCGACACGTGGCGGAGCTTGCGCCCGCGCTGGCGCAAAACGGGGTGCAGGTTCATATTGTGACCCCCCGCCCGAATCCTCCGTGCGACCGGGAACAACTTCATCCAAATCTGACTGTCCACTGGGTGGACAACGCTTCGGTTGACCCCACCACCGATATTTACGAGCGCGCTTTCGCCACGAATGAATTGCTGGATGCGCGGGCGACGGAACTGTGGGCGGATGTCGGCGGCTTTGATTTGATTCACGCTCACGATTGGCTGGTGGGTTTCGCCGCCATTGAACTGAAGTTGAGCCACAAATGCCCGCTGGTGGTCACCATCCACGCTACCGAGCGCGGACGCTGGCGCAGCAGCACCCTTCCCAACCAACTTTCGCGGCGCATCGATGACCTTGAGCGCAACCTTTCCTTTGAGGCGTGGCGGGTGATTGCGTGCAGCAATTATATGGTGAACGAGCTGGTGCGATTGTTTGCCCTGCCGACCGACAAAGTGGACATGATTCCCAACGGGATTGCCATGTCTCACGTTGACCGTTTTTCGCCCACGGAATTGGCGCTCTTCCGCGCCAAATACGCCGCCCCTGCCGACCCGCTCATTTTTTCCGTGGGGCGGTTGGTTTTTGAAAAGGGCTTTCAGGTGCTGTTGAATGCTATGCCGCACGTGCTGGACGTGTTTCCCACTGCAAAACTGGTGCTGGCGGGGAAAGGTCCCGCCGCCGGGGAACTGCAATCGCTGGCGAAATCGCTGGGCATTGACGGGCATGTGACTTTCGTCGGGTTCATCACCGATGATGACCGCGACCGCTTCTTTTCCGTTGCCAGTTGTGCCGTTTTCCCCAGCCTGTATGAGCCGTTCGGGATTGTGGCGCTGGAAGCGATGAAATTCAATTGTCCGGTGGTGGCATCCGATGTCGGCGGGTTGGGGGAAGTGGTGACGCATGATAAAACGGGCACGCTCATCTTCTCCGATGACCCCGAATCGACATCATGGGGGATTTTGCACGTGCTGAAAAATCCCCGCGCCGCCGCCGACCGCGCCGCCGCCGCCCGTTTGATGGTGGCGCAAAAATACAACTGGCATCGGATTGCCCGAAAAACGTATGAAATGGTCTACCGGCGGGTGGTCACCGAGCGGGCGCAAACCTACTGGTGATTTTTGAATTGACCAATTCGGTGGGATATGCTACACTTCTGCCACTATGAATTTCGGGCAAATTATCCGTAGGAACCGCACATTGACCGCTTGATTTGTGTTGCTTCGCGTGTTCTTTGCTGGCTTATGGCTACCGGCTCCGCACACAGGAGGCGGTTTTTTTAATATGGAGGAATGATGATTCGAGTTGGGGTTTTTGGCGCAACAGGCTATACCGGGTTGGAGGTGATTCGCCGTTTGCGCCACCATACTGCCGTGGAACTGACCTTCGCCACATCCGAAACATACGCCGGGCAGAATCTCAGCCGCGCGTATCCCGTGGGGTGGGATGTGCCGCTCGTTCCCAGCGCCGATGCGCCGCTGGACGCGGTGGACGCGGTTTTCTGCTGTTTGCCGCACGCCGCCAGCATGCCCTCCGTCATTCGCGCGCGGGAAGCGGGCGCGCGGGTGATTGACCTTTCCGCCGATTTTCGGTTGCGCGATGCCGCCACCTATCAGCGCTGGTATGGGGTGACGCACGCCGCGCCGCATCTGCTGGAAGATGCCGTGTACGGCATCCCTGAAATCAACCGGAATGCCGTGCGCCAAACCGATATTCTGGCGAATCCCGGCTGTTATCCCACCAGTGTGATTTTGGGGCTGTATCCGCTATTGAAAACAAACCTGCTCGCCGAAAATACGCCCATCATTGCCGACAGCAAAAGCGGGGTCAGCGGCGCGGGGCGGAAGCCAAGCCTCAAAACCCATTTTGTGGAAGTGAACGAAAATCTTTCACCATACAATATTGGGCGGGCGCACCGCCATCTGGCGGAAATGGAACAGGCGGTGGAACGGTGGGGACACACCTCCGCGCCGGTGATATTTTCGCCGCACCTCGTGCCCATCAGCCGGGGTATGCTCTCCACCATTTACGTGTCGTTGAATCAAAACATCACCGAGGAAGCGGTACTCTCGCTGTACGGCTCGGTTTTCGCCGCCTCGCCGATGGTGCGCATCCTCCCCGCCGGCGAACTCGCTTCCTTTGCCCACACCCGCCGCACCGACACCGCCGTCATTTCGGTGACGGTTGTGCGCCCCCGCCAGCTCATCGTGTGCGCCTCCATCGACAATTTGGGCAAGGGGGCGGCAGGGCAGGCGGTGCAAAATTTCAATGTGATGTTCGGACTCGATGAAACCGAATCCCTGTATTTTTAACCGGAGACTTTTATGCTGGTGTTGAAAATCGGCGGCAATGAAATAGACGACCCCACCTTTGTGGATGCCATCGGCGCGGCAATTGCCGCTCTGTCCGAACCCCCCGTGCTGGTTCACGGCGGCGGAAAAGAAATCCGTCAGCTTCAGGAAAAGTTGGGACTGGTTCCGCAATATATTGACGGGCTTCGCGTCACCGATGCCGATTCGCTGGCGCTGGTGCAGATGGTGCTGGCGGGACGGGTGAACAAACGGTTGGTGGCGGCGCTTTCAAACGCCGGCGTGGACGCTTTCGGCATGTCCGGTATTGACCGGGCGAGCATTCGGGCGCGAAAGTTGGAGCATCCCGGCGGCGATTTGGGGCATGTTGGCGAAGTGACCGACGTCCGCACCGATGTGTTCCGCAACCTGCTGGACAATGACGTGATGCCGGTGGTATCGCCCATTTGTTACGGACCGGGCGGTTTTGTGTTCAACGTCAACGCCGACCATGTGGCGGTGGCGTTGGCAATCGCCCTGCGCGCCGATGAGCTGGTTTTCATCACCAATGTGCCCGGCGTGCTGAAAGATGGCGCGGTGATTCCCGAACTCTCCCCCACCGATATGGTTTCGCTCATTGCGGACGGGGTCATCACCGGGGGGATGATGCCCAAAGTGCAATCGGCATTGAAAGCAGTGGCGGATGGGGTGAAAATTGTCCGCATCACCAATTTAGACGGGCTGAAAGCGGGTGTCGGCACGCGATTTTTGAATGAGATTTGAGACCAGAAACTTGAAACTTGAAACCTCAACCCCGGAACGTGAATCATGAACGAAACAATCATGCTGGAAAAACAATATGTTTTGCAGACGTACAACCGCCCTGATTTTGTCATCATCGGGGGGGATGGGGTGTGGCTGGTTGCCGATGACCGCACGCGCTATTTGGACGGCGGTTCGGGCATTGCGGTGAACGCGCTGGGACACGGGCATCCGGTGGTGCGCGCCGCGCTGAAGGAAGCCGCCGCCGCGCCCATTCACCTGTCGAATCTGTATCACAATGCGCCGATGGCTCAATTGGCGCGCGATTTGTGCGAATCCTCTTTTGCCGCCCGCGTCTTTTTCGCCAATTCCGGTTCGGAAGCCAATGAAGGCGCATTCAAATTCGCCCGAAAATATGCCCGCGCCGTTTTGAATCGCACCGATAAAACCGGCATTGTCGCTTTCAGCGGCTCGTTTCACGGGCGGTCAATGGGGGCAGTTGCCGCCACCGCCACCGAGAAATATCGCGCGCCCTTTGAGCCGGTGATGCCCGGTGTGACCTTCGCGGCATTCAACAATATTGCTTCCGCCCGCGCCGCCATCACCAAGAAAACCTGCGCGGTGATTGTCGAGCCGGTACAGGGCGAGGGGGGCGTCACCCCCGCCGATGACGATTTTCTGGCGGCGATTCGCCGTCGCTGTGATGAAACCGGCGCGCTGCTGATTTTCGACGAGGTGCAGTGCGGGGTGGGGCGCACCGGCACGTTGTGGGCGCATGAACCCTTCGGCGTGCAACCCGACATCATGACGGTGGCGAAACCGCTGGCGGGCGGGCTGCCGATGGGCGCAATTCTGATGACGCAGGCGGTGGCGGATGCCATCCAACCCGGCGACCACGGTAGCACCTTTGCCGGGGGTCCCTTTGTGAGCCGGGTGGCGCGGGCGGTTTTTTCCACCCTGAGCCAAGCCGAATTTCTGGCGGATGTGCGCCATCGGAGCGATTATCTGGAGCGGAAACTTCGATGGTTGGTGAAACATCACCCCACTGTGACCGATGTGCGCGGGCGGGGGATGATGTGGGGCTTGCTCACCACCGTTCCCGCCGCAAATATTGTCGCGGCGGCGCAGGAACAGGGCTTGCTGATTTTATCGGCGGGGGCGAATGTGGTGCGGCTGTTGCCGCCGCTGGTCATCTCTGAAGCGGAAATTGATGTGTTGACGGAAAAATTGTCGCTGGCATTGGCAGAGGTTGGTTAATTGGCGATTAGCGGTTGCCATTGAGATGTATAATTTTTAAATCTCACGAAATACATTTGCAACCTTGAACTTTGAACGTGAAACCAAAAACTTTGAACCTGAAACTCACCATCCGCCCGGCAAAATTAACTGACGTGCCGCGCATGATGCCCTTATTGAACGATTACGCCCGGCAGGCGGAAATTTTGCCGCGCATGGAAGCCGACGTCTATCAATCCATCCGGGCGTGGATAGTGGCGGAAGCGGACGGGCGCATCGTGGGGATGGGCGCGCTGTTGGTGCTGTGGGGCGATTTGGCGGAAGTGCGCTCGCTGGTGGTTGACCCGGCATGGCACGGATACGGCATCGGGCGCAAAATTGTATCGGCGTTGCTGGTGCAGGCAACCGAGCTGGCGGTGCCGACCGTTTTCGCGCTGACCCGACAAGCGGGATTCTTTTTGAAGCTCGGTTTTTCGCTGACGGAAAAGGAAAAACTTCCCCGCAAAGTGATGAAAGATTGCGTTTTCTGTCCCAAATTCCACGCATGCGATGAAGTGGCGGTGGTCTATTCCACCGGGGGAGTGCCGACCAATGGACGCTGACCGGTTGCAGCGGGCTGTTTCTGCAATTCAATCGGCGCAGCGAGTGGTGGCGTTCACCGGCGCGGGCATTTCGGTGGAAAGCGGCATCCCGTCGTTTCGCGGTCCCGAAGGTTTGTGGGCGCGATACGACCCCATCATTCTGGACATCCGTTATTTTTCGCAGTACCCTGAAAAAGCGTGGGTGACCATCAAAGAAATTTTTTACGATTATTTCGGGCAGGCGCAACCGAACCTCGCGCACAGTGTGCTGGCGCAGATGGAAACGGCGGGGATGCTGAAAGGTGGCGTCATCACCCAGAATATCGACAATTTGCATCAAATGGCGGGCAGCCGGACGGTGACGGAATATCACGGCACCAGCCACCGGCTCACCTGCCTTGATTGCGGCGCAACTGTCCCCTACACCCCCGACCTGTTCAAAAAAATGCCGCCCCGCTGTTCGGCGTGCGACGGCATTTTAAAGCCTGATTTCGTCTTTTTCGGGGAACCGATTCCCCTGAAGGCGCAACGGGAAGCCCTGGCGGAAACCCGCGCCGCCGATGTGTGGCTCGTGGTGGGCACAACCGGCGAAGTTGCGCCCGCCTCGCTGTTGCCCCCCGAAGCCAAACGGCGCGGGGCAACCATCATCGAAGTGAACATTGAGCCGTCGGCGTACACGCCCCGCATCACCGATATTTTTCTGCAAGGGCGCGCCGTGGAAGTGATGTCGGGTTTGTGGCACACGCTGGGCGGCGAATGAACTATTTTTTCAGCACAAACTTCTCAAACGCTTCTGCCGTCCACGGCATGAGCGGCTTGAAAAATTCCTCGAAAATCGTTTGAGCGTACACCCGAATTTCGTATTGCGCATCGGATGGCATGCGCAGCGAAAGGAAGTGCATCAGGTTGTGCGCATCAATTTTTGCCACCCAAGTGTAATAGACCGCAAAGCCGGAGAGGAAAATCCGCGCCTGTTCTCTGGCAACGCCCATCTCCAACGCTTTTTGATACAATTCAAAACCGCGCTCGTAATGCTCGCTGAGCAGTGCCGAAAGTTCCGCCGCTTCCGGCGGGGAAAGTTCCCCCTCGCTGGCTTGTTTGTTGTCGGCGGCTTGTTCGCGCCAGATGTCCGGCTCGTAGAAGTCATTTTCCTGAAACGGGGTATAACGCCCCGATTGGGCGTTGAAGTTCCATGTGCGGTGGCGCACCCACTGCCACCATGTGACCACCGGCGCGCGCACGCGGAATTTGAATTCCACCTGCTCGAAGGGGCTGGTGTGACGGTGCTGCAACAGATAAAACAGAAGCTTTTTGTCGCGCGTTTCCCCTTTGCTTTCGCCCATGAAAGAGACGCGCGCGGCGTTCACAATTGCCAAATCGCCGCTCACGCCGGTGGACGGGTGCGGCATAAAATCCAACAGTTGAACATACCCTTTATCCAGCACGGGTATTTGCTTGCCGATGAGTTCCCCGGTCATTGATTCTCCTTTGAAAATAGCGGTCAGCTATCGGGCTAAAATTGATAGCTGACCGTTGAAAACCACTGATTATCGAAAATTGTTACCGTTTTTCCATCGGCACGTAATCGCGCTGGGCTTCGCCAAGATAGATTTGACGCGGGCGGGAGATGCGCTGCTCGGGGTCGTTGATCATTTCCAGCCATTGCGCCAGCCATCCGGCGGCGCGGGGCAGGGCGAAGAGTACGGGGAACATCGCCACGGGGAAGCCCATTGCCTGATAGATGATGCCGCTGTAAAAATCGACGTTGGGGTACAATTTGCGCTTCACAAAATAGTCATCGTTCAGGGCGATGTGTTCCAATTCCAGCGCGATGTCAATCAGCGGGTTGGAGCCGGTGACTTCAAACACTTCTTTCGCCACGTTTTTGATGATTTTTGCGCGCGGGTCGTAATTTTTGTACACCCGATGTCCGAAGCCCATCAAGCGCATTTCGCCTTTTTTCACCCGCTCAATGTATGCCGGAATGTTTTTCACGTCGCCGATTTCGTTGAGCATGCGCAGGACGGCTTCGTTTGCGCCGCCGTGGAGCGGACCGTATAGTGCCGCCGCTGCTGCCGCCATCGCACTGAAGGGGTCAACCCGGCTGGAGCCGACGGAACGCATGGTGGAAGTGGAGCAATTTTGCTCGTGGTCGGCGTGCAGGATGAACAGGATGTCCAGCGCGCGCGCCAGCACCGGGTTCACTTCATAATCGCGCTCGTTCATATAGTCAAGCATATAAAGGAAGTTGCCGGTGTATCCGAGGGTGCTGTCGGGGTAGTTGAAGGGGCGACCGATGCGGATGCGGTATGAAAAAGCGGCGATGGTGGGGAGTTTCCCCAAGATGCGATAGACCTGTTTTTGCTGAACGGTGGGGTCTTCGACGTTGCGGGCTTCGGGGTGGAAGGTTCCCGCTGCTGCCAGGGTGCTGATGAGCATGCCCATCGGGTGGGCATCGTAGCGGAAGGTGCGCATCAACCGCGAAAGGTTCTCGTGAATGTAGGTGTGATGCATGATGCGTTCTTCCCAGTGCGCCAGCTCGTCGGCGGAGGGCAAGTATCCGTAAATAATGAGATAGGCTACTTCCAGAAAAGTGCTTTTTTCCGCCAGTTGTTCGATGGGATAGCCACGGTAGCGAAGAATGCCTTTTCCCCCGTCAATATAGGTGATGGTGCTTTTGCATGAGGCGGTATTGAGGTATGCGGGGTCGTAACTGAGCATACCGAAATCGTCATCATTCACTTTGACTTGTCGCAGGTCAATTGCGCGGATGCTGTCGTTTTCTACAGGGATTTCGTAGGTTTTTCCCGTGCGATTGTCGGTGATCGTTAGAGAATTGGTCATCAGTATCTCCTTTTGTTATTCAGGTGGATATATCCGGGTTTGGGCGAAAATATGGTATATATCGTACCCGATTTGGCTTAAAAAGCAAGCACCCCCGGCGAACATGAATCGCCGGAGGTGCGTGATGTCAGGCGGCTATGGATGATTAGCGTTTGTCCATCGGCACATATTCTTGCGTGGCGGGACCCACGTACACAAAGCGCGGGCGATAGATGCGGTTGTCGGTGTGTTGTTCCAGAATGTGGGACGTCCATCCGGCAACGCGGCTGACGGCGAAGATGGGGGTGAACAGGTCGCTGTCGATGCCCATCGAACTCATCACCACACCGGAGAAGAAGTCTACATTGGGCCAAATGCCTTTTCGCCCCAGTTTTTCAATCATGAACTTTTCGATGACTTCCGCCATTTCCAAATATCGTTCCGTGCCGGCGCGTTTGGTCACTTCTTTGGCGTATTCGTGCAAAATGATGGCGCGCGGGTCCATTGCTTTGTAAACGCGATGCCCGAAGCCCATGATTTTCTTTCGTTTGGCAACGGCATCTTCCAGCCACGGGATGGCATTTTCAACCGAGCCGATTTCGTCGAGCATGCGCATCACCCGTTGATTTGCGCCGCCGTGCAGTTGCCCTTTCAGCGAGCTGATGCCGCCTACAACGGCGGAATACATATCCGCCAAAGTGGAGGCTACTACGATGGACGTGAAGGTTGAGGCGTTACAACCGTGGTCGGCGTGGGTAATCAGAATGACGTCCATAACTTTGGCGTAGAAGGGGTCGGGTTCTTCGCCGGTCATCATGTACAGGAAGTTGGCGGCGTGGCTCAGGTCGGCGCGCGGTTGCAGAATGGGCAATCCGCGGCGCACGCGGTCAATCGCCGCGACGATGGTTGCCATACGTGACGTGATTTTGATGGCTTCGCGCTCGTAGGCGAGTTCGGTTTCTTCTTCGGCGGCTTCATCGAACAGCGCGGTCATCGAGACGGCGGTGCGCATCACCGCCATCGGTTGCGCCAGATAACCGGCGGAGACGGTTTCAATCAGGTTGTATACTTCGGTGGGCAGGGTTCGGTATTGCACCATCCGGCGACGCAGAATTTCCAGCTCGTCGGCGGTGGGCAGGCGGTCATACAGCAACAGGAAGAAAGTTTCTTCAAACGTGGAATTTTCGGCAAGGTCTTCGATTTTGATGCCTTCGTAATAGAGTTTGCCTTCCAGCCCGTTCACATAACTTTTCTTGCTCTCTGAGGCAATGACCCCTTCCATCCCTTTGGGAAATTCAACTTCACCGGGTTTCGCAACAAGTTTTACAGCCATTGTTTTACCTCCTCGTAAAACTAAGAAACAGCTTATTTACAACCCGCTACGGGTTCAAAAGAAAATTTTCTCAATTATGCGCCCGATTGAATTTCTTTGCAAATTTTGCCGGGGGTATTGCGGTAAATTTCTCAATAGTTTGAGATTTATTTTTGGGGATTACGGCGTCTCCGGGGCGAGGGAATATATTGCGCTGTCGGGGTGGTAATCTATCCAGCCGAAATAGAAAGCGTAGGTGATGGGCACTGCCGCCAGCGACGTTGACGCCAGTTCGCCTTTTGCCGCCACGCCGGTGAGGGGATTCCATTCGCTGCCCGTTTCGGTATCGGTGACGAGTGTTCCGTCTACGGACGCCGCGAAGGTCAGCGCCGTGCCGTCGGCGGTTCGGCGGTCGAAAACAGTGCCGGAAAGTGTTTCTTTGTTGAAGAAAATACCAATGGGCACGCCGCCGACGGTGTCGTTGATGATGGGTTCCTTTTGCAGGACGGAGAACGGATAGGCTTTTTCCTCGCCGTTCAGCCGCACGCCGATGACGTATTCCTTCGGGTGAATATCGCTGCCGCGTTCCAACCCGCCGCCGAACATACCTTGTCCCAGCACCCCTTCCGCCGCGCTGGTGTAATAGCTGGCGTATGGATCATTCCCGTACAATCCGGGTTTGACCACCAAGGTATCGGGGTGCAACGATTTCCATGTTTGCCAGTCGGTGTGCATCGCCGGGATGAAGGTCAATTGCGTGGTGGCGTAATCGCCGCTGATGGCTTTTCCGAAGACCTGACTCCACAAACTGTTCGTTTGATGGTCGTACATGATTAAGCCGTTGCGGTACAGCATCCCTGATACGCCAAAGGTGAGTACCTGATTGGGGGTGATTTCCCGGTCATACACGATGCCGGTGTAGCAGAGGGGTCACCATGTGGCGGCAATATATTTGCCGCCCACCACATCGTTCACAATTTCGTGTTGGCTCATAAAGGGGATGGGATAGGCGCGGCTTTCACCATTGATACTGACGCCCAGCACGCGGGTATCGGCTGCCATGCCGCCTGCGTCGGCTTCCGCCGCCGAAATCATAATGCCGGGGACTTCATCCGGTAGAATGGCGGGAATGGCATCGGGGGGCAGCAGCGCCACCACTTCGTCCAAATCCACGGTGATGTTCTCCAGTTGCGGTTGCAAATTTCTGCCCGATGGGGTCGGCGCGGCTTCCGGCAGCCGTTTGGCGATGGGTGAGGGGGTCGGGGTGGTGGCGCCGGACGGTGCGGGGGTGGGAGTCGCACAGGCAGAAAGAAAAATCGCCGCGCCAATGGCGGTGATGAAAAATCGTTTCAAATGCACGGACTGTTTTTTTAGCATAACAAAAGCCTCCAACAGTGATGGTAACATCATACCGCATCCGTGGATCGAAAACCGTAAGCTGTTTTACAAAACAAAAATATCGGCGTAAATTTTGCCAAAAACGGCGATTCTGTGTATAGTACAGCCCGTCTTTCGGCGACGTAGCTCAGTGGTAGAGCAAGGGACTCATAAACCCTGGGTCGGTGGTTCAAATCCACCCGTCGCCACACCCAAAAAGCCCGCAGATAGTGCGGGTTTTTTGTTTTTTAAATCGCGTGCGAAATGTGATATAGTACGGTTGAAGCAATGTGCAAAATATTGAAGT